>NZ_QTXU01000037.1:11973-17213 GCF_003461785.1 Ruminococcus sp. AM43-6 | reverse complement strand
TGGATATATATGGGCGAATTTGACAGCCGTTCCGACGTTGTTTCTTATCTGAAATCTATCGGAGTTTCCGAATCGCTCATAACAAGCTCCACAGTCGGCGACGGCACAGGCGCAGGAGGTACTCATTGGAGGATCGAGTCCAACGGATCTCAGGGTGTTGTCATTAACAACAATACCGACGGTAAAACTGCGACTGCGATGAATATGTACGCTTTCAGGATCACAAAAACTGATGTTACCTTTGAGATCGATAAGTACAATACGGACGGTAATCTTGTAGGAAAATCAAGTGTTGACAATTCCACAGCGGTATACGGAATCTACAGTGACAAGTCCTGCACAAAAAAGGTTGGCGAAATCGCCATAGGCGCTGACGGCACAGGTAAAATTCAACTTCCCGACAGCACTTATTACGCAAAGGAATTAAAAGCTCCTACAGGTTATTCTATTGATCCTACTGTTTATACAATCAAAGCAGGAAAAAACAAGGTGACAGAGGATTTCAAAACAGGAACAATTAAAATTAACAAAACCGCAGAGGACGGAATCATCAGCGGCAGGGAGTTTAAAATCACCTATTCATACAATGGAAAATCGCTCTCTGAAACTGCCAAAACCAATGCAAACGGAATTGCAACCTTTGACGATCTAAGAGTTTATGATATGTCCACAGGCAAAGCAATTGGCTACACCGTATCCGAGATCAATGTAGATACAAGATACGAAGTTCCTAAGGCTCAGAATGTTACGCTGACGAGCGGAGATGTTGATCTGACTGTGAATGTGAAGTTCAACAATCAGCTTAAAACGGGCTCGATAAAGATCAATAAACAGTCTGAGGATAATCAGAACGGAGACAGAGAGTTTACTATTACGGGCAACGGTAAGACCTACACAGTCAAGACCGGAGATGACGGCATTGCAATTCTCTCTGACATTCCTGTTTATGACAGTAATAACGAAAAAATTACCTACACCATTTCCGAGAAAAATGTTCCCGTAAGATATGTAGTTCCAGCGGATCAGACTGCAACCCTTATGGCAGATGCGACCACAACCAAGACATTCAAAAATATCCTCAAAAAGTTTACAGTTGAGGTAACAAAGCAGGATTCTGAAACAGCATCAGAACAGGGCGACGGAACGCTTGCGGGAGCAGTTTACGGACTGTACAAGGACGGCGAGCTTGTCGATACCTATACGACCGATGAAAACGGATATTTCAAGACAAAAGAGTATGTCTGCGGAAACTACACTGTTCAGGAGATTTCTCCCTCCGCGGGATATCTGCTTGATACGACTGTTCATTCTGTAGGCACTGAGCCGGAAAAATACACAATTGAAAGTAATCCAATTTCTATGACTGTCACAGAGGACGTAGTAAAGGGCAATATTGCGATCATCAAGCATTCCGATGACGGCTCTACTCAGATAGAAACTCCAGAAGTGGGAGCTGAATTTGAAGTGTATCTGAAATCTTCGGGTTCTTATGCAAATGCTGTTGAAACAGAACGTGATTACCTGACGTGCGATGAAAACGGATTTGCACAGACCAAGGATATGCCATACGGAATTTACACCGTGCATCAGACCAAGGGTTGGGAAGGTACTGAGTTTATGGAGGATTTTGATGTGAACATTTCGGCTGACGGTCAGACTTACAGATACATCATTAACAATGAAAAGTTTGAAAGCTATATCAAGATCGTAAAGGTGGATTCCGAAACGGGAAAAACCATTCCTTATGAGGGTGCAGGATTTGAGATCTACGATTCAAACGGTCAGAAGATCTCAATGACTTTTGCATACCCTACCCCCACAACAATCGACACTTTCTACACAAACAGCGAGGGCTATCTGATCACTCCCGAGGTTCTTCCCTACGGTGAATATTTGCTTGTTGAGGTTCAGGCTCCCTATGGCTATGCACTTGACAGTACGCCCGTGTCTTTCACAGTTTCTGCTGATAACGCAGAGAAAGAAAATGCCCTGACGGTTATTAAAGTCCGCAAAGAAAACACCGCTCAGAAAGGCAAGATCAGCGTTCAGAAAACAGGCGATATTTTCACAAGCGTGAATATGGCAAGCTCTGCTTATACAGACGAAAACGGCGAGCTAGTTGTCAATTCAACGACTTACACTCCCGTGTTTGCGAACGGAAATCTTTCCGGCGCAGTATTTCAGGTAATAGCAGCAGAAGATATTGTCACCCTTGACGGTACTGTTCATGCCAATGCAGGCGACGTTGTGGCTGAAATTACTACCGATGAAAACGGATATGCGGAAACCGATTTATTGTATCTCGGTAAGTACGAAATCAAGGAGGTTCAGGCACCTTACGGCTATGTTCGGAATAGCGAATCACAGTTTGTAGAACTGACCTATGCAGGACAGGAAATCGCTGTTCTTGATACGGTAAATGCATCATTTGTCAATGATTATCAGAGTGTTGAAATCTCACTTTCTAAGGTTATGGAGAACGACGAGCTGTTCGGAATCGGAAACAATAATGAGTATCTCTCTGTTCGTTTCGGACTGTTTGCGGCGGAGGATATACAGGCGGCTGACGGTACGGTGATTCCTGCCGACGGACTGCTTTCAGAGGTTTCACTTGATGAGAATATGACTGCAAAATTTGATGTACAGATACCTTTCGGCAGGTATTATGTCAAAGAAATTTCTACTGATGAGCATTATGTTCTAGGTGGAGAAAAGTATCTTGTAAACTTCGAATATATGGGACAGGACATCCGGACTGTGGATATTGACTGCGGACAATTCGTAAATCTTCTCAAGCGTGGCAGGATAGAGGGTCACAAGGTAGATGACAAGAGCGAACCTCTTGAAAATGCTGTGTTCGGTCTGTTTACTGCCGACTGTGTGAAGTTCAGCAGAGATACTGCAATAATGACTTTCACATCAGATGAAAACGGATATTTTGAGTTTAATAACATTCCTTATGGTGAGTATGCAGTTAAAGAAATCGCAGCACCTGCCGGATATATTTTCTCAGATGAAAAGTATCACGTAGTTATCAACGAGGACGGTGATGTTATCGAGATCACTGCCGAGAACAAGCCTATTACTGTTGAGATATCAAAGCGTGATATTTACGGAAACGAACTTGTGGGTGCTGAAATGGTGCTTGAAAATGCTGACGGTGAGACAGTTGATAAGTGGACTTCCGACGGCACAAATCACATCGTTTCAAGGCTTGGTGCAGGTGAATATGTGCTTAAAGAAATTGCCGCACCCGACGGTTATGTGATTGCGACGGACATTAAGTTCAGCGTTGATATTTACGGCAATGTTACGGTAGAAAACGTTGATTCTACAGCCGTTTCGGATAACGGCTATCCGCTTATCGTTATGGTGGACGATACCACTAAGGTTCGTATTTCAAAGCGGGACATTACAACAGGCGAAGAATTGCCGGGTGCTACTTTGCAAATTATCGACGAGAACGGAAATGTGGTTGAGGAATGGGTATCTGCGGACGAGGCTCACTTCATCGAAGGAAAGCTGATCGCAGGCAAGGAGTACACGCTTCGTGAAACTATCGCTCCCGACGGTTACGAGATTGCAAATGAAATCAAGTTCACGGTAAACGCTGACGGCAGCGTGACCGAAGTCGTTATGTATGACGAGCTTACACCTAAAACCACTACTCCGTATACAGGCGATAACCACAGTGATTTTGCGGCATTTGCACTTATGGGCGCTTCGCTCATAATCTTTCTTGTGCTGATCATTAGCAGAAAGAAAAATGATGACAAGGAGCCTGAAGATCATTCAGCTCTTTGCCCCGAATTTATTGAAATTGATGAGGATTGATCTATGACTAAGAAAACCAAAGTTATTCGCACTATTGCGGCTGTGACCGCAGCCGCCCTCCTCGGAGGGGGAATTTATCTTCTGGTGAAAAACGACATGGCTCAGAAAATCAATTGGCAGGATATTCTGATCTATGCTCCTACCCCGATAGCGAGAGAAACGCTTGATGATGCAGTCAACAATAGTTCTGACAAGCCATCGGCGGACAGAGTTCCCGAAGATACAAAAAAGGAGCTTACAGCACAGGTACGGCAGCTTTCCGCAGAGCATGACGATTTCGTGGCTTGGCTGTATATTCCCGATACGAATATCAATTGCCCGGTAATGCAGTCGGGAGATAACGAATATTACACGCGCAGGGCGGTGGACGGCTCATATTTGTATGCAGGATCACTGTTTATGGACTATCGCTGTTCAAGCGATTTTTCTGACTTTAATAGCGTGATCTACGGTCACAATATGGGAAACGGAACGATGTTTGCCGATATTCCAAATTACGAAAACGAGGAATATTTCATGAACCACAGCTTTGGCTGGCTGACCACGGAAGATGAGGTGCGTCTGATAGATTTCTTTGCAGTAGCAAGGACTACAGACACAAGCGGACTTTATCTTGCTGATCCGACCTTTGAAGAGTGGGATTTACAGCTCAGAAACTGCGCGAGTATTTACAAGGAGATCGGCATTTCCGAAGAAGATAATCTGATAACGCTGTCAACTTGTACTTCTGCAGAGGGTAACAGCCGTACAATTCTGGTAGGAAAAATTATCGAAAACAGAGAGGATGATGTGTAATGAGATCAAAAAAGAAAATCATTGCGGCGGCAGTAAGCGCATTTTGTTTTGTGCAGATGATGTCAATAACTGCTTATGCTTCGGGCGATGTTGCTGGTGCGGTGACAAGCACTTGGACTACGGCAAGAGCACAGGTCGTTTCAGTCGTAAACAATGTGGTGTTTCCCGTGATAGACGTTATACTTGCAGTTCTGCTGTTTGTGAAGATAACACTCGCATATCTCGATTACCGCAAACACGGTCAGCTTGAATGGACGCCGATCGCTATCATTTTCGGCTGTCTGATCTTTTCTCTGACCTGTCCGCTGTACATCTGGAGCATAATCTGATATGGGGAGGAATGAATATGAAAGCAAAAGTAATGACTGCAATTTTAGCAGCGTTTATGCTGACAATGACAGCTTGCGGAACGATCAGTCCGCCGATCCAGAATGCTGTTACGGAAACAACTACTACAACCACAGCCGAGTCCATACACGACTCGGCTGCCTCTTCAGGGGCTGAAAGCAGTTTAGAGGATGAAAAGATAAAGACGGACACCTTTATTGCCGAATTTTTCGATTCCGATATATCCTTTGTGGATACAAGTGAATTGGTAGCGGAAGCTATGA
>NZ_QTXU01000037.1:0-11963 GCF_003461785.1 Ruminococcus sp. AM43-6 | reverse complement strand
GATCCAGAATGCTGTTACGGAAACAACTACTACAACCACAGCCGAGTCCATACACGACTCGGCTGCCTCTTCAGGGGCTGAAAGCAGTTTAGAGGATGAAAAGATAAAGACGGACACCTTTATTGCCGAATTTTTCGATTCCGATATATCCTTTGTGGATACAAGTGAATTGGTAGCGGAAGCTATGAAAGGCTGTTCTTTTGATAATGAAATCGATGATTCAAATGGTGTGCAGAAGATAACGCTTAAAGGCACAAACGGAGGTGGTTCTGTTGAGGTGATGTGTATTGATCTGAGTAAAAGCGGTCTTTCTTACGATATGGAATATATCCTTGAAAATTTAGGGGATCATTACTTCAGGCAGACTGCTGCTCAGATGAACGGTATCACAGCGGACGATTTTGTGTCCGATTACAGAATGACAAGCAGCGTTGTATCAAAGGGAAAATATCAGCGTTATGCGTCAGTCCAGAAAACTGATGGAATGGCGTCGCAGTTTGGATACACTGAGACCTATGCTGTTCTTAGTGAAAACAAGCTGACCGTTGCGTCGGGTGCTTTTCTCAGTTCGGATATGATGGAGAGGCAGAGTTTTTCGCAGCTGATGAGTAAGTTTGCGGAGAATGTCAAGTATTAAGGCGGTGATAAAGTGCCATATATCCCATTTACAGACGAACAAAAAGTCCTTGCCAACAGCGTAGACCTTGAGCAGTTTCTCAGAATGCGAGGAGAAAAGCTTGAACGTGTTGGCAGAGAGCATAAGCTCATTTACTGTGACAGCTCCGGCAGGCACGACAGTATAACTATCCGTGGATCAAAATGGTTCGACCATAAAAATCAGACAGGCGGCGGAGCAATAAAGTTTATGCAGGAGTTTTATGGTATGGACTTTCAGACTGCGGTTCAGGAACTGCTTGGTCGGAGCATATCTCCGCTGTCTAACAGCCCACCGAAAGCGGATAAACAAGAGCAAAAAACAAGAGAATTTAAACTTCCAGAACCGAACAGCGATATGCACAGGGTATACGCCTACCTCATAAAACAGCGGTTTATCTCGGCTGACATCATCACACACTTTGCCAAACAGCATACCCTCTATGAGGATAAAACCCACCACAACGCAGTATTTGTCGGACTTAATGAAAATGGCGAGCCTAAGCAGGCACATAAGCGGTCAACAAACAGCGTTGGAGGTACGTTTCGTATCACTTGCGGCGGTTCTGATACCCGTTACAGCTTTGCACATTTCGGAGAAAATGAACGACTTTATGTATTTGAAGCTCCCATAGATATGCTGAGTTTTCTTACGCTTTATCCGAAAGATTGGCAGAAACACAGCTACATCGCTATGAACGGAGTTTATGAAAATGCTGTTTTGACGGCTTTAAAAAACCATTCTAACCTGTCAGAAGTCATTCTCTGCGTTGATAATGACGAGGGCGGTATCGAGGCTGTTGACCGTTTAAAGGATATTCTAAATGAGAACGGATATTCAAACGTAAAACGCCTTGCGCCTCCGTACAAAGATTGGAACGAGGTACTAAAAGCAAAGAATGGCGTTTATGCTCTTCCTGCTGTCCCTAACCAACATAAAGAAGAATATCATCGTCAGTCGAAAAATTTGCAGTATCTCAAATGCCGTCCGGATAAGCTGACGTCTCAGATCTATGCCACCTTCAAGAACGAACAATACAAATATCTCGCTGAGTATGCGCTGGCTGGCTCGGCATTTTTCATGCCCAAAAGTGAGCGAATTAACAGCGAATGTAAAGCATTTGAAAGGCTCCAACACAAACTCAAGGGTAGTTACAAGCCTTACACCGACAAGGGCAAAAAATCACAGAAACAGAGGAATTTGCAGGAGTGTGTTCAGACAGTGCTAAAGGACTTGCGACAGACCGCCCGTACCCGTGAGCAGTCGGTAAATACGGCAAAATTGCTGTATCAGCTCGCCGACAGCGCTGTAAGACTGTCTGTTGAGGAAACTTTAAATGCTCCTATGCAAGAGAATATTGAATCAGAAGATATAGTTTCAGAACCCGAACCTTGTATGGAATTCAGCTGATCAAGTTTTTTGGTTTTGTAAAGCAAAATTGAGGACATTGTCCTCAAAGAAAAACTTGCAGCAATAGCCGTTTGCGGCTATTGCTATACCCTCCGCCTCACAGCGCAATACCTTGAAGATAACAAACTAACTATCTTATTAAATACAAAAGATAGAATATTCTATGATTGGAAGTGAAAAATTGAATGAAAAACAAATGATTTTAATAGGCGTGCTTGCAGTGATTTTTGTTGCATTTTTAGTAGTTGTAAATCTGCTTGACAACAAGTCGCTTAACGGAATTAAGGCGAAAAAGGTCGGCAACGGACAGCACGGAACTGCAAGGTGGGCGACGAAAACGGAGATAAAGAGAACTTTTATCCCTCTGCCATTCGAGCCTGAACTCTGGCGGCAGGGTAAGAATCTGCCGACTGTACAAGGCACAGTTGTTGGTTGCAGAGGTTCAGGGAAGAAAACCATAGCTCTTGTGGATGACGGAGATGTTCATACTCTTATGATAGGAGCGGCAGGAGTCGGCAAGACTGCATACTTTTTGTATCCGAACATAGAGCTTGCCTGTGCTTCGGGAATGTCATTTATCTCAACTGATACAAAAGGCGACGTTGCACGAAACTACGGAACTATCGCCAAAAAGTATTATGACTACAATGTTTCTGTGCTTGATCTGCGTAACCCTACACGCTCAGACGAAAACAATATCCTGCACCTTGTAAACAAGTATATGGATATTTATCTGTCCGATAAAAACAATCTTTCAGCGAAAGCAAAGGCTGAGAAATATGCTAAGATCACAGCAAAAACAATTATCAATATCGGCGACGGTGACATCCACAACTACGGACAAAACGCTTTTTTCTACGATGCGGCTGAGGGTCTGCTCGCCTCGGTCATACTGCTTTTAGCGGAGTTTGGCGATAAAAATGAACGGCATATCGTTTCCGTTTTCAAGCTTATTCAGGACTTACTTGCTAAGTATCAGCCAGACCCGAAAGCAAAACCTAAAATGTATTTTTCAAAGCTTATGGACAAGCTTCCTAGCGAACACAAAGCAAAATGGCTTGCAGGAGCGGCTCTGAATGCATCTGACCAGTCTATGCTGTCGGTAATGAGTACAGCGTTGTCAAGGCTTAACAGTTTTCTTGATTCTGAACTTGAACAAATGCTGTGCTTTGGAACAGCGATAGACGCTGAGAAGTTCTGCAATGAAAAGTCTGCTATCTTTATCGTTCTTCCCGAAGAAGATACAAGCAAGTACTTTATGGTCAGTCTGCTTATCCAGCAGCTTTACCGTGAGATATTAGTCATTGCAGACGAAAACGGCGGCAAGCTTAAAAACAGAGTTATGTTTTACTGCGACGAGTTTGGAACTTTTCCTAAGATAGAGGGCGCTGAATCTATGTTCTCCGCAGGACGTTCAAGAAAAATATCCATTGTGGCGATAATACAGTCCTTTGCACAGCTTGAACAGAACTACGGAAAACAGGGTATGGAGATAATCACCGACAACACTCAGCTTACTGTATTCGGCGGATTTGCACCAAACAGCCAAAGTGCAGAGGTGCTTTCAAAAGCTTTGGGCGAACAGACTGTATTGAGCGGTTCGGTATCAAACGGCAGGGACAGATCTCAGTCATTGCAGATGATAGGCAGACCGCTTATGACTGTGGACGAACTGAAATCTATGCCGAAAGGACAGTTTATTGTTATGAAAACAGGAACGCACCCGATGATAAGCAAGCTAAAACTGTTCTTCAAATGGGGTATCAAGTTTGAAGAAGAATACAAACTTCCCGATAAGACCGCCCGTGCCGTTTCATACAAAGAGCGTGATGAACTGATAAAAGACGTTGAAGTGAAATATCCGCAGAAGAAAAAAGAGATCACGTTAGAATATGAGGAGCTGACGGCAAAGAAAAAGACAACTGTTAAAACGTAAAGGAGCTGATGCATATTGATATTTCCAAGAAGGATCTACGACTTAGGACTAAGTCACAAGGCGGTGGCTGTGTACTGCTATCTGGCAAACCGTGCGGACAAAAACGGAGAATGTTTTCCCTCTGTACGAAGGATAGCAGAAGATCTGAGCATACACAAAAGCACGGTGTATCGTGCATTTACAGAACTTGAAAACCGTGGATTGTTAGAACGAATACCTCGCTATCATATCCAAGGCGGACGCCGCAGCTCGCTTTACAGAGTAAAGGGCGAGATAACAAAGGCAGGAGGTGGTGCGGATGTTTGAATGGATCTCAGACGCCATTGACTGGATAAGCGACGGTATCTCATCGCTCTGGGACAACACAGTTGGTGCTGCCGCCGATGCGATAAGCGACGCTATTTGGGATATTATGTTTGAATGGATCTTCAATAAGGTGTATGGACTGATAGCGGAACTATTCACATTTATTAATGAGACTGCAACGGATATTTTTGCTCTGTCCTGGGTACAGGTGTTTGTCGGACTGTTTGGCAGTTTTGCGTGGATGCTTTTTGTCTGCGGACTTATCGTAGCTGTGTTCGATACGGCTGTCGCTTATGAATCGGGGCAGGCAAACATCAAGAACACCTGCATAAATGTACTGAAAGGTTTTATGGCAGCAAGTCTTGTGACGGTCGTTCCGCAAAGGCTTTATTCATTCTGCGTCAATATGCAGGGTACCTTTGCAACTGAACTGCTTGGAAATTTCATATCCGGAACGAGCGACACGATGGCGGACACCGGACTTGCGGTCATATTTGCCCTTGCTTCAGATATTTCGCTGTTCAGTCTATTTTTTATGATCTTATTCGGTTACTGCACGGTGAAAGTTGTGTTTGCAAACATCAAGCGTGGCGGCATAATGTTATGCCAGATAGCTGTGGGGAGCTTGTATATGTTCGGAGTTCCGAGGGGCTACACAGACGGATTTTACAGCTGGTGCAAGCAGGTCATAGCAACCTGCCTGACGGCTTTCTTGCAGACAACGATCTTGTATATCGGACTTCTGACTTACACTCAGCACCCATTGCTTGCGGTAGGGATATGTCTGTCGGCTAACGAAGTGCCGAGGATAGCTCAGATGTACGGGCTTGATACCAGCGTTAGAGTCAATATGATGAGTGTTAGTCATACTGTTTCTATGGGGGCTAAGGCGGTGAATATGATCAAGGGAAAAGCTTGATTTTACGTTAAACGTATGATATAATGACATTATTATTTCAAAACAAAAAGTGGTGTACGCTATGTTATTTGTTCAGCAAATTGAAATTGAATACAGAAAAAACGTCAGGTATGCAAATTTTGCACAAGCAAGAAATGCCATAAAGTTCTATCCTGTAAGAATCAATCCTGATGAAATACAACAAAATGTATTGTTTCATTCTGCTTTTTTTTATCAGGATACTAACGGGATGCACAATAGAGGTACAAAAAGTCGGCAGTTTACAGAAAGTCAGCTGTATGATGGAAAATTCAATCGTTCTCCCTTTGGTAAAAAGATAGGGGTGAAACCGATCGGTGATAATCAGTACGAAGTTCATTTTTATGGAGGATTTGATAAAACTGCTTTTGTTTTGAGAAAAGATCAATATGGACGGATTGTTTTTAATGAAAGAAACACCTATTATGACACGGGTGAGTGGTACTATCAGTTTTTCGTTTTCAACATTGTCTGTTGTGAAAAAGATAATTTCAAAGAAAAAATCTTCTTCAATAAGAATCCGGACTATGAATTTAATGGTATGAAATATTTAAGATACTGCTAATACAGTCAAGCTAAAGTTTGGCTGTATTTTTATACCCCAAAGGAGGTTTGATAAAAATGAAAACCTACATCTACCCCGAAAACCTGAGAGCAAACGTAAAGCTGTGGTTCTGGAGCGTTCGGGATTTTATCATAATCTGCGGCGGAATAATTCTGTCGGTTGTGATTCTGGTGAACTTCTGGAACGTCCTGCCCTTTGCTGCGACCGCCTGCTTTGCGTTTCTCTCTCTTCGGGTCGACGAAACTTCGATCATAGACTATATTTTTAACGCTGTGAAGTTTTTTCTGACTTCGCAGCAATTGTATTTATGGAGGAAATTTTAAATGACAAAGAACAAAAACAGCGTTCAGGGTCTTATCTGTCTTGAACGCTTTACTCGTTTCGGTGTAAAGACCGACAAAGTCGAGATCGTTTTTTTCAGTGTAGAACCTACCAATATTTCCGTGCTGTCAGCAGCTAATATCGACGTCAAAATACATCATCTTATGATGTTATTGAGTACCATACCTGACCTAGAAATACTGGCATTGGATTCCTGCGAGTGTTTTGACAGCAACAAAAATCATCTTAGGAAAAGGCTTGAAAAAGAGCAGAACGAATCGGTCAGAAAACTGCTGAAAGCGGACTATGATTTTCTTGACGAGATACAAATTGAGATGTCAACAGCGAGGCAGTTTATGTTTGCTGTGCGTTTCAGACGTGAAAAGGACGAGCAGATATTCAGTACGCTGAATCGTGTGGATAAGGCAATATCGGAGCACGGTTTTGCGGCTAGGAGAATGACTAAGCCTCAGATCAAGCGTATGCTGGCTTTGTACTTCGGGACAAGTATTTCTGGAGAAGATATCCCTGATATTGAGGGAGAAACGGAATTGGATTTGGAGGGAAAAACAGATGAGAAGTAGAAAGCAAAAGAAAAAAGAACTGTCAGAAGAACAGCTTGAGGTCATCGATACAAAGAACTTTTTTGACCGCATTGCACCGGGCATTATACGCTTTTATACAGATCACTACATCTGCGGAAACAGTTTCAGATGCGTCTGGGCTGTGACTGAGTATCCGCCGAGCACAGAAGAAACTGCTATACTTGCTCACCTTGCGGACAGAAACGGCGTTACGCTGAGGATATATGACAGACTTGTTACCGCCGCAGAACAGCGAAAGATCGTGCAGCAGGCAATGAGGAAAAATCATATGATGACGACTGTAAATGATGTGAACGAGAGCATAAAGGCTCAGGATAACATAAATGATGTGGTGGAGCTGATAAGCGAACTACGCAGAAACAAAGAACCGCTACTGCATACGGCTGTGTTTATTGAGTTGAAAGCAAGCTCTGAGGATAAGCTGAAAGAACTGCAGGCCGATGTTCAAATGGAGCTGACACGTTCCAAAATATCTGTTGACCGTTTGCTTTTGCGGCAGAAAGAGGGATTCTTGTCTGTTCATCCTGCGGGCAATAACGTATTCGCAAGTCAGTTTGAACGTGTTCTTCCTGCAAGCTCGGTGGCTGATCTTTATCCCTTGAATTACAGCGGCAAGACCGATGAGAGCGGCTTTTATGTTGGAAGAGATAAGTACGGCACGAATATTCTTGTTGACTTTGACAAGCGAACTGAGGACAAAACAAACTCCAACATTCTTATACTCGGCAACAGCGGTCAGGGCAAGTCTTATCTTATGAAACTGCTGTTGTGCAATCAGCGTGAATCAGGCAAATCTATACTTTGCTTAGACCCTGAACACGAATATGAGGATCTGTGCAATAACCTTGGCGGCACTTACATTGATATGATGTCGGGTGAGTTTATGATAAATCCGCTTGAGCCAAAAGCGTGGTCAGAAAATTCTCGCTTTGGAAATCAAGAAAAGGAAACCGATGACAGCCCTGAAACATTCCGAAAAGTAACCCGTTTAAGTCAGCACATCAGCTATTTGAAAGACTTTTTCAGAGCGTACAAGGATTTTAGTGACGCCGAAGTCGATACGATAGAAATTATGCTGATGAAGCTGTACGCAAGATTCGGTATTGATGACTTCACGGATTTCAGTACGCAGAAAAACGAGGATTATCCGATTATGAGCGATCTATACGAACTCATAGAAAAGGAATTTATGGCATTCGATCACGAGAAGAAACATCTCTATACCGAAGAAATGTTACAGAACATCTGTCTTGGACTGCACAGTATGTGCAAAGGAGCAGAGTCGAAGTACTTCAACGGATGCACCAACATCAAGAACGGCGAGTTTATCTGTTTTGGAGTGAAAGGTCTTATGGACACGAACAAAAGGCTGAAAGATACTCTGTTGTTTAATATTCTGTCGTATATGAGCAATCAGCTTTTAGGGTGCGGAAATACTGTTGCGGCAGTTGATGAGCTGTATTTATTCCTCACTAATATGACGGCGATAGAATATATTCGTAACGGTATGAAACGTGTGCGTAAGAAAGAGTCCTCGTTTATTCTGGCAAGTCAGAATATCGAGGACTTTCTGCTGCCTGAGATAAAGGAGTTCACCAAGCCGCTGTTTTCTATTCCGGCACATCATTTTCTGTTCAATCCCGGTAATATCTCTCCGACTGCATTTATTGATACCCTACAGTTGGAGGAATCGGAGTACAGTCTTATCAAGTATCCTGAAAGAGGAACTTGTCTGTATCGGTGTGGTAATGAGAGGTATCTTTTGCAGGTCATTGCTCCTGCCTACAAGGCGGCACTGTTTGGTTCGGCGGGAGGAAGGTGATGTAATGTCGGCGACAGTTGCGGCGGCTCTTAAAAAGGCAGCCGTATATATTCTTGGTGATGAAAAAAAGCGAGGCAAGCTTGTGACTGTGGTGCTTAGTGCTGCGGTGGGTTTGCTCCTTTTGCTGTGTGCTCCTGCGGTGATGCTTTCTTCTCTTGGGGAGGTCGGCGAGGAAGCTCAAGTGCCTGAACTTCACATTAATGCCGATGATTTTTACAGCTCTCTTGACAGTGAAAGCAGGCAAAGGCTCGATGATATCCGATCAGCAGGTAATGACATTGCAAACGCTATGGACGAAAAGGGTGTCAAGGTTCAGACCATAAAGGCTCAGCTGATATATATGTCTTACTTTGAAGATGTTCAGAATTTTAATGCTGAGTCATACGCAAATTTGTTCGCTAATGCTCCGAATGACAGCGATTTGATTGCGGCGATAAACTCGACTTACAGTTTGGATATTGACTATGATGAGTTTATTCGCACATACACTTTTGTGATGAACAGCACCATAAATGCGTTTATGTTTTCTGATACAAGCACGAAAAACTGTGCTGATCTTGCGGCTTGGGCTGATAATGCTTACATCTCGGGCTGGGGATATATGAATGGTTTTATTGGTGAAAGAAGCGAAACTGACAGGATACGTTATGCGGATAACGCAGGGCTTGTGCTTGGGTATCTAAACTACGATCCTATGGAAAAGGTGTTTGATTCTGCTTACAGCACATTGGTTTATACCGAACAAGGTGGTCTTGATACCATGCCGGAAGTCGCAGGCGTGGGACTGTTCGATGGCAGTAAACACGGGATTTATATCGGCAATAATGAAATGATTTACAGTTCGGAGGCTGTTGGATATATTACAAAAGACTTTGTTTCAAACGGCGGTTGGTCAAGCTGGTGTACCTATGAGGGAGTGGATTATCCGCAGGAGGTGACTGACGCTATTGAAAGTTTGAATGAGGACAGCTCATCAGAAAATTAATTTTATTGGAGTGTGATAGGTTGAAAAAATCAGTTACGGTAAGTGTAAACGAGAAAAAGCTCTCTGCGATAGAGATGTATCTGGAGCAGAAAAACACAACTCTTGCGGCGGAGCTTGAAAAGTATGTGGATCAGCTTTACGGCAAGGTCGTTCCGCAGAATGTGAGAGATTTTATTGATATGATGTCGGACAGAAAGCCTGCGAGAAAGCAGAAGATCACTGCTCCTGCCGAAACGGAAAAGCTGTCCGAGCAGTAACTCGCCACGGTTCGCACCGTGTGCCCTCGTGTGGCGTTTTCAGAGCATGGGTGGGGTAACTTTACCCTAAAGGCAGCTGGGGCGAATTTGGGGCATTTTGTTGCAAAGTTTGAGAATGGCAGGGATCAGATGATTTCGGGTGGGTTTGAGGGAAATTTAATATATTGCAGGTTAAAATTTTGGCGTCAAAGCCGCCAAAATGCTCACAACGGACGAGCAAAGCTCGCCGTGTTTGCGAGAGTTTTGAGAGATCTGAAAAATGGAGTCAGAAAGCGAAGGTTGAGTTTTTTATGGAGTCAAAGAACAGAAGATCAGCAGAAAATAGCGAACGTTCAGGCGTTTGTGATGATGTCAAGGTGAAATTTCCGCTTTATGTTTTCCCAGAGACGATGCAGAAAATTGATATGCTTTATGAGGCTGACAACTGCAAGTCGAAGACGGAGTTTATAGAGAAGGCGATACGTTTTTACTGTGGGTATCTGCTTAACAAGGACAGTGTGGCAGCGGAATATGCCGCTCCTCAGATCACTGCAATAACTGAGGGCATAGTAAAAGGCACGGAGCAGAGGCTGTCCCGTGCCTTATTTAAGGTTGCTGTCGAACTTGGTGCAGTATCACATATGCTTGCGGCGATCAATGATATTGATGATGAAACGATGGTGAAGCTTAGGGCTATGTGTACTGACGAGGTCAGGAAGATAAATGGGGTTATTAATTTTGAAAGGGCGGTGAGGTATCAACGGGCGGACTTATGAATATCATTATAGTTTTATCACAGAATTCGCCAAACGTTTTTCGTTGCCGATTTCTGTAGTATAGTATCGTTGTTCAATTCCGTATATTAATTCTTTTAATTCTTTTTCCGAACCTATGTCAAATGTGTTTTTATCCTCATTTGTTTTAAGATTCTTGCAGTATTTAGAAATGTACTTAACGATTTGTTTCTTTTCTTTCGGATTAAATTTCTTAAGTGTCTCTAATGCCATTGTAATACGTTTTCTATTTGCGGTTTTAACTTCTAAAGTTGAGTATCCACTCGTCAGATTAATAAATGACGAATTGAGGAATTCAGTTGTTTCTTCATCCGTTGCTTCACGATATAGTTCCTCTATACCTTTAAATATTTTCTTTAATTTTGATAGGCTTTGAAAATAAAGTGTGTCATTATTTTTCTGATATATTGCGTCTGGAGTCACATTAATATTAATGCTTTTACTGTTTTCTTCATAAGTAAAATCATCTCCTATATGTATAAATCTACGAGGTTTTAAGTTTGCTTTGCTTATATTTTGAAAATAGAAAATGTCATCTTGTATTGAGCAAAGATAATCAATAGAATCAACTTCAGATTTGCTGAGCTTTTCATAATTAACTGATGAGAAGTCTTCTTTTAGAAGCTCAATACAAAATGTGGTTTTTGAAAATGAAGTAATCATATACCATTCATTTTCTTCATGTAATGTCGATGGCGAATATTCAATTGCGTCATCTAAATTAGATGGAAATGAGTATATATCTTTTCCACTAATCATTTTTTTGTAGGTCGCTGTTCTTTTTCTGTCCTTTACTTTAACGATTAAACACGTCATTTTGTTCCTCCGAATTCTATAAAAGCAGTATCACTAAGTCGCTTAAGATTTTCACTATGCAATTCTTTAGCGTTTCGATATGTTTTTCTCGAAATAATCATTATTTTTGTTCCCTTATCGGTTGTAATGTAATAGTATTTGTATCCAATTAGTAAAAGCATTGGATTAAAAAACTGTGTCTGTGATGCGAATGTAAATATAAATACGATTATGTATATACAAACTAATGTATGACAATTATCAAGTCCAATGCCAATAAAAAAATAACCAAGATAATTTGCAAGGAAGTCATTATTTACTTCATCAATGTTTTCACAATTAGATACATTATCACTAGAACAGCCAGCCTTTGTGATAATAATCCAAAAAGCAATCAAGATGAAAGGCATAGCAATTAAGCAAACATCTGTAAGAAAAATTGATTGGTTCAGAAAGTTCCATTTTTGATCTATTCCATATATGATTACTATCCATATGGTTGATATAAGAGTAAAAAATAACTTGTGTATGATTTTTATCATAGAGAAAAACTCCTTTATATTGAGATTAATAAATGATAACTCTTTATTATCAAC
>NZ_QTXU01000036.1:0-19947 GCF_003461785.1 Ruminococcus sp. AM43-6 | reverse complement strand
CTATCGAAACGCCCTGCAAACCACGGCTTTTAAGTTTTTGACAAAAATGTGCAGGGGAAAATATCGTCTCGCCGTCAGCAAAAATAAACCTGGTCTTGTAAAGGTCATCGCAGGCAGGCGATGGGGTGTTCGTGCTGTTTGTGCAGGACGTTTTTATGATATCGTAAATTTGTATCTCGAAATTTAAAAGCTGTTTCAATGTTGTTCTCCGAGGGCAAAGTTTGTGTTATGATCTTAAACGACTATTCTTCCGGCTTATATACTTTTACTAAATTGTAAGAATCATCAAACAAAGTTATTCTGCCACATTTTTCGCAATGCCAAACATTATAGCGAGGATAGGGAATATCCAAAACGTGTATGTATTCGTTTTTCTGTATCTCACACCATTCTCTGTCTGAATAAACATAATATTCCGTATCGTTAGGGTCAAGCTGATTTGTAAGCATATTTCCACATCGACAGTATACTCTCATATTCATTTCTCCTATGCACTATTTATGTTATATATTTACTGTGATTTCAAAATGACGGATAATGTATATCATCTTCAAGAACACCTCTGCCGACAACTTTATTTTCACAGTATACAAGAAAATTTGTCCCCGCAGCATAGTCCTTGTCAAGCAGTCCATATTTTACAAAAGAAAGTATCCCTTTCGAGGTGCATTTATCGACCTTTTCGATAGTGTATAAAGCTGCGGCTATCATCGGCGAAATTGCGATATCATTTTTATCTACAAAACACAGTATTATGACAGTATCTTCTATGATCCAAAAATTAGGGTGTTTGACATTCTTCTGATCCCATACTATTTTATATTTTGCTCTTTTTTCGGGAACATAATGCTTGCTGACTTTAACATATGGGTGGTCGAAACTTCTTATAGTACGGATACCTATATGTGAAGAAACTGTATTTTCATATTTAATAGCTGGCAGTGCGACCAAAGATGCATTGCATAAGGCATTTAACCAGAATTGCCTGCTGTCTTTTTTTAGTTTGATCTCGTGTCCGCACTTTGAACAAAAATCCGTCATAAAACGAAGTTCTCTTCTTTTGAAGTTTATTGGAATTATTGCGCCACACCATGGACATCTTGGTGCAAACATATCAACACCCCCACATTAGTTAATATGCATAGCGCATATTAATTAATTGATCTCCTTTATACCAAAAAATCATTTTTTCATAACACATATTTGAAGTTGAAGGATTGCCCTGTTTTCCAGGTACTTCAACATTCGTAAGCTCAACATCGACTTCAACGTTGTCGTCAAAACCGTCATCGTCGGTATCAGGTTTCATATAATTGGGTTTAATGGGATTGTAGCCTGAATCAACAAGTAATCCGGACATTTCCTCAACATCTGAAAAACAATCGCTGTGCTATCTGATTTCTCCTAAGTGTTTGACAAATAGCTATTCCATTTATTCATATTACTGATTTTAGAATCTATTTTAGATAAAAAATTTGACTTTATAACTTTATCGACAGCAACATAAAAAGTTTCCGTCCTGTTGCCAATGTTATTATAATCCAGCATATATTTTTCTTGTGTATCGGTATTGAAATAGTAAATAAATTCATTACCATTTTGCTGATAAACCCATACCAAATATTCATTGGGATTTATATCATAGCAAAAATAATAACTTGGCAGATAATTGGTATAGTCCTCAAATCCAATGGCATATCTAATCAAATGCTCATTTTCATCGGATATAATCATAGTTTTATCAGGTTGCCAACCTTTATTGCTTTCAATAACTTTGATTGAAATTAAAACATTATTATCAGTTTCAATTTTTTCATTAAACAGTGTTTTTTCATTCTTACCCAAACCAACAATAATGCCTGAAATAATTACTGCAGAAATAATAATGCCGACAACTACCAATACTTTTTTCATACTAAACCTCAATTAGCTAAGTCAAAATAATAATCGCAAAATGCACTTGCAAAACCATATATCATATTTTCAGTTATTAAATTACAAGTAGATGAACTATACACGCAACCAGCAGAAAGAAAATCCATAGGAGGTCAAATATATGATGTAGCAAGTATTTTCAAATCAGATCGTTCATTTGAACCTGTAATATTATATATAAAATCAGAAAACCTTTGCTTGTTGTTCATTTTTATTAAATAATTGTTAAGCAATTCATTTAAGTCCATATTGGGATTATCTTTATACTCATAGTATAAATTAACTGCATCTGCATCAACAATTACATCACTAATTCCGTAATGTGAATTCGAACGATTACCTAAATATGTACTCATTTCCTGATATGCGGCTTCTATACTCATATTATACGCATAGTATTGATCTTTTCCATATAAAATATCTTGATCTATCACTTGTTGTAAGTCCCCTGCCCAACCAGCCATATCATTCATTGAACCATAATAAGTAGAATAAATGGATTTAATATCATTTTTTTCAAAATAAGCATTCATAGTTGCGGCAAGATGTTTTAAATCATACTTTTCGTTCGTCAATGGATCAAAGAGTTCTTCCACAGCATTATCATCTCCAAGGAAGTAATTATATACATCAATATTGTTATCTTTAACATATGCTATAAAATTCTCATTTATATTACCAGCTGTAATGTTCCACTTTGTGCCAATGTATTTAGTGCTGCGTAAAAATTCTAATACAAGTGTTATTTCATCGTCTTTATTTCGTAAATTATTATCTGAGCAGTAATTCTGAGCATATTCACATAGTATATCCAAATATGGAACAAACGAATACACTAATGGATTTAAATCACTTGAATCTACCGTCCCATCCCCATTTGTATCCGGATCAGACGGATCCGACCACATATGATGATAGTATTTGAACGTTGAAGGATTGCCCTGTTTTCCAGGTACTTCAACCTTCGTAAGCTCAACATCGACTTCTTCATTGTCATCAAGGCCGTCATCATCCGTGTCAGCTTTCATATAATCGGTATTAACAATTTTGCAATTTGAGCTTACAATAAGTCCGCTCATTTCTTCAATATTTGTAAAACCGTCACCATCAGTGTCTGTTTCTCCAACAAAGGTCTTAGGACCTATTTCATTGCAGCTTTGATTTATTTCAGCAGCGGTTTTAGCAGAGTATACCTTGCCGCCTGTCAGCTGTGCATAACCTATCAATGCAGCTGTATTAAAATCACCAATACAGAAAAAGTAAATAGGTATCTTGTTATTAATTGCAAGCTTAAGAAATCTACTGTCAACTGATACACTGCTGTCAGTAATAAAAATAATTTTAGAGTTATACCCCATAGCCTCATCATTGAGTATAACTGCTGCCAAACCAATTCCATAACTAGCATTAGCAGTTCTGCTGTAATAAATCGGATCCCATTTCAATGCACTTTTGACACTCGTAAAATCGGTGTTCATTCCACCAGCATTCTGGTAGGTCAAAAAGCTCATAATATCTGAATCCGACATTGAGTCTACAATATTACTAACTATAAGTTCATTTCGATTTGCGTTATTAACATTATATATATTTGAACTTTTTGATATTAATACAGTTGCATTTGGAACATGCTGGCCTTTTGATTCGTTTATTTTAGTGTAAATATCTTGCCATGCTCTATACCATTCTTTTCCGTCAACAATCATATACTTACTGAAGTGTGTAGTCTCCACACTTACAGTTGAATTCTCCTCGTCAAGAATGGTATCCAGTTCAACAAAATTGTCATTTTCTTCATCATACCATAAAAACAGTAGGTTGTCAAACTCAGTATCACCAAGCTTAGACTTATCGATCCCCTGCGAGCGAAGCCCACCAAATACGGTGTGCTTGATTAAAAAAATCCCCCGCCCTTGGCTTCCAAAGCCAAAGGCGGGGAAATTTTATTCTCAAGATAAAAGTCCATTGCAGGGGACTGCGTCCTCGATGTCCCACTCATTTGAAAAATGTTTACAACATTCTGGCGATCATTTTTTCTAGGCAGTATTCTTCAATCTGGGGTAAATTTTTCTTTGATATATTAATACCATACTCTGGCTCAGATTTTTTATTATCATAGGGGTGAAAAACAAAAGCGTTTTTATCAGTGCTTTGCCATGCTGTTGCTGGTATAGCAAAGAGCATAGGGTGTTCGCCGTCTTTAAGAATTATTAACAGTAAAAATAAAAACTCATCAAAGATATTAAAGTACTTCTTTTTCATAAAAACATAACTTGTGTTATCTCTAATGGTTTTAACTTGGAATTTTAAAAAGCCTTTTTTAGATTCTGCTACAAAATCAATGCCGTGATCATCAACTTCTGAAGTGAAGATGCTCATACCATATGATGCAAGTGCCATTTTTGCATAGTATTCTCCAAATCTTCCGAGCTTCTGTTTGTTGAGAGTTTCTTTATTCCAATTCAAATTGTACATATTATGTCCTCCATATATCAAAAAAAGCCCGCAGAAGTCTGCGAGCTTTTTGTGTTGCTACTATAAAATAGATGACAATAAAAATGCCAATTTGACGTCATCTATCAAGCGGTCTTATCCTACCGAGTCAGCTGTCGTTTTATATATTCCTTCCCCTCACACTCCACAAAATCCTTCGCAAACTGCACCGCCTCCGCAAAGCTGTTCTCCAGTATCTCAAACCCCACAGCCGCAGAAAAGTTGTTGATCTCAATACGTTCGGTCTCGTCAGCGAAAACCTGTATCAAAAATCCCTCGCAGATAATATCTCTGCCTTTCTTGTCGACCCTGTGAATGTTGCTGTCAGGTGAGATCTTGATGTAAAATCCTTTGTATCTCATTTGATCACGCTCCTTAAAACTTCATCTGAAGATCATCATCTTCGTCAAGCTCTTCATCTTGAACTTCATCGAAAAGCTGCCCGTAAACCGACCTTTCAAGTGCCGCCCTCAGATAGCTTGTGTCCATACCGTTCGCCTCATATCCCTGCTTTATAACGTTGTAATAGTAACTGGTTGGCGGAGAGATCTGACCTCTGTTCATCAGATACGCCATGCACTCCTTCTTTTCTCCGTTGACGTTGATATCAAACAGCTCCTTGCGGTAAAGATTCGGGAATCCCTCATATCGGTCAAGGCTGTGTTCGTCACGTCCGTCTATCTCCCATATCAGAACGGGTACTTCCGACTTCTCATTCGGTACGATCGTTGCCACACCACGAAATTCAAGTTCATAGCCCTGCATCATTTCTGTGCTTACAACCTTTGAATTCGGACAGCGATGCGCCATCTGTTCAAGGTTGATGTTGCTGCCATAGGCAATGTATAATCTTTTGTATTCCATGTTTTCCTCCTTACATACTCATTTCAAATTCTTCTTCAAATTCGTCACATTCACTTTCTGACGGCTCAATGTGTTCTTCGGGTACATTTTCGACTTGCGTGCTGTTGTCGCTTACAAGCTCGACACGTTGCTCACGGGCGGCTTGCCGCTCCAGCTCACGTTTTTCTTTCAGCTTTGCCCTTGCAGCAATTCCATCCTCAGGGTGCCGCCAGGCAATATCGCCCTCAAGATGTTTCAGAAGATGTGTCCTGCAATTCTTGAATTCTTCACCTATCAGTCCAAGATTCAAAAGCCATACCCTAAAGCTGTACCGCATATTATCACTCTGCGAAACGTGAGGAGAGCAGTATTTCTTGGTCATTGCCGCATTGCTTATGGCTAACGCAAGCACTATCTGACTTCTTACCTCTCCTGCGTGAAGAGAACCGTTGTACGCTCTTATCTCATAATGTCCGTGCTGAAAAAAGCTGTGCAGATTGCAGATCACATATCGGCTGTTTGAATAATGCTGAAACTGCTCGCTCATTCTTCCACGATACCAAAGCCTTTTTATCTCCTCCATATCTTTGGGCTTCTTGCGGTTTATGTCCTCTATGAACTGCTTATTCATCTTGTGACAGTAGCTTTCACGGGCAGATGATACCTGCAAAGCGTCCCATAGAAAATCTTCCTTGCTTGCGAAGATGTTTACAAGATTTCGTATCTGCTGCGGTGTATAATCGTCTGCCGAAATGTGAATGTGCGTGCCTGCACAATATCTCGGACCTGTCACTCCGCCTGCACGGCGTAAGGCTCTCACGACCTCCTGCAAAAGCGGTATGTCTTCATATTCCAGCACAGGAGAATTGAGTTCTACGCTGTATGATTTAGAAGCATGGTCGCCGTCTGCATTATAACATCTTATACTTCCGTCATAAACAACAGACCAATCTCCAGCGATTATATGGCAAGAATATTTGCAGATAAGCTTGACAAAATTCTTGAAGAAAGCGAAAAACAGGACTTTAACAATAGAAATGCAGAAGATATTTTCGAGAAATTTCAATCGTCAAAGGACGCAGCATAGGAGGGGTAAAATGGTAGGATTTTTTATTGGCTTGTTTGTCGGAGCTTTTATCGGCATAACTGTAATGTGCCTTTGTACAGCGGCAGGACAGGCAGATAAGTATGAAAACCGCACAGGAAAGGATAAGTAATTTCGTTAGGTTTGATGATACCATTTCAGAAAAACTTGTGGTATCCTTGTTGGTAAAACGGAGGTGAGAAAATGCCAACAGTAACGATAATACAGCCGACAATATCAGAAGAACAAAACCATAAGCTCCGCTGTGCGGCATACTGCCGTGTGTCATCAAACAGCGAAGATCAGATAAATTCCTTTATGGCTCAGACAAGATACTACGAGAAAGCTTTTGAAAAGTCTGACAGAGAACAGCTTGTTGATATATATGCAGATGAGGGAATAACAGGTACTCGTGAGGACAAACGTGATGAATTTAAGCGAATGATAAGCGACTGTCGGAAAGGTAAAATAGACAGGATATACACAAAGTCTATAAGTCGATTTGCCCGAAACACCAAAGACTGTCTGAAAAACATCAGAGAGCTGAAAAGCTTAGGCATAACGGTGCTGTTTGAAAAAGAGAACATCGAAACTGCCGATATGACTGACGAGATGATGATAACGATTATGGGCGGTCTGGCTCAGGAAGAATCGACTTCTATATCGCAGAATTTGCGGTGGTCTTGCAGAAAAAGAATGGCTAATGGCACATATGAATTATCGTGTCCTCCTTATGGCTACAAAAAAATAAATGGCAAACTTGTTATTTGTCCCGAACAAGCAAAAGTAGTAAAAGAGATATATGATAGTTATCTAAGCGGCATTGGAATGATATCAATAATGAAAAATCTTAATGAACGTAATATCCCCTGCTGTAAAAATAGTGAACGGTGGCATATGATAGGCGTTTCATATATTCTAACAAATGAAAAATATACAGGAAACACACTTCTTCAGAAAACATATTCGACAAACACACTTCCCGTTAGGCGTTTTAAGAATAACGGAAACGCTGATCAATACTACGTTCGTAACACTCATCCTGCAATAATACAACAGGAGACTTTTGATAAAGTACAAAGACTCATATCAGAGAAAAATCAAAAGCAGCCTAGAGGTACGCCACACAATTCAGCCTTACACAAACATATCTTCTGCGGAAGTTGCGGCTCAATACTTATAAGAAAATCTTGCAGAGAAAAATATTATTGGTCGTGCAGAAAACACGATCTTGCAGCGGTTGACTGCCCTACCAAACAAATTTCCGAAGATAAAATCCACTCCGCTTTTATACGTCTGTACAACAAGCTCGTGTATAATTTTAAGCCTGTACTTACACCACTACAGCAAGCCTTGCAGGATCTAAAATACAAAAATACTAAAAGCGGTACGACTATAATTGAAAAGTACAAGGAAATCGCTAAACTGAAAGAACAAACTCACGTTCTCGCAAGGTTGAAAACAAAAGGCTTTCTTGATGAGGCAAAGTATCTTGGACAAACCACAGAGCTTAACTCAAAGATAGCAAAGATCCAGACCGAAATAAAGAAACTGAACGTCAGCGATGAAGAAGATGAGACTCTTGAACAGCTTGATATGCTTATAGGATATTTTGAAAAGCGGCAGAAACTTATGGTAGAATTTGAAGGATCAGCGTTTGAGAGTATTGTCGATAAGATAGTAGTAAAAAATCAGAATGAGCTGGAGTTTCACTTGATTGGTGGATTAGAACTTACGGAAAAAATATGCTCTTGATGTCTTGTATATCAAATTGCAGGGCATATCTTTGTTAGTTATGATACTGGATTTCTACTAAGCCTTGTAGTATCATTGTCGATTGAAAGGAGTGAGTTTATGCCTAAAAACAGAATAATCCCATTCGGATACTGCATGAAAAACGGTGAGATAATAACCGAGCCCAAAGAGCTCTATGCTGTCGTCACAATATTTAATGAGTATTTAAAAGGCAAAAGCTTGTTAGAGATAGCGGCTTTAATGGAAGTACCATACAGCGAAAATTCATCTTGGAACAAGAATATGGTCAAGAGAATAATCGAAAATGACAGATATCTTGGCACAGAGAAGTATCCGCAGATAATTGACAAAGAAACTTTCAAACTTGCAAATGAAAAACGTGTCAGAAAAGCGACTGTATCAATAGGTCAGACCGAGGAAGTCAAACTGCTGAAACAAATAACTTTTTGCAAAGAATGTGGTCAAAAGCTAACACGAACAAAGGAAAACCTGTGGGATTGCAGACGTCCTGAATGTTACCGATTTGATCATCTGCTTACAGATCATATGATACTTAGCGCCGTGCTGAATGTGTTCAACACAGTTATCGCTAACCCGACGCTCATTAATACAGACTGCACGATAAGCACATACTCTCCAAATGCAAAGGTCAGATTTCAGCAAAATGAGATAAATCGAATGACAGATATGGTACATACAGATGAAAAGAAGATCAAAGAAGAGCTTTTCAGACTTGCTCAGCTGAGATATGACTGCTGCACTTATGATGACAGTCAGCCAAAAACAGAACTTTTAAAATCAAGGCTTTGCTGCGAACAACTGAATACACTTGATATTGGCTTATTCAAGGCGTGTGTTTCACGAATATGGATAAGCCATTTTTGTACCATAGAGGTTGAATTTATCAATGGAATGATAATCAAAAATATCACAGAAAGGAATGACAAAAATGCCCACAGCTCCGAATGTAACGGTGATACCTGCGAAAGTGCAGACAGCGGAAAATCGTGATAAATACCACCAGCTAAGAGTAGCGGCATACTGCCGTGTCAGCACAGAACAAGAGGAACAGCAGAACAGCTTTGCGGTTCAGGTCGCTTACTATACAGACCTTATCAACAAGAAAAAGGAATGGACCCTTGCAGGCATATTTGCCGATGAGGGTATCAGCGGAACGCAGACAAAGAAAAGAACAGAATTTAATCGTATGATAAGAATGTGCAAAAAGAAGAAAATAGACCTCATAATTACAAAGTCTATAAGCCGTTTTTCAAGAAACACGGTTGATTGTCTTCAGTACATAAGGCAGCTGAAAGAATTGGGTATTGGCGTTATTTTCGAAAAAGAGAACATAAACACGCTGACAATGACAAGCGAGTTTATGATAGCTTTATACGGCTCGTTTGCACAGGCTGAAAGTGAGTCTATCAGTAAGAACATACTCTGGGGAAAAGAAAAAGCATATAGAGAGGGAAAAGTGCCCTTTCAGTACAAAAAACTGTTAGGATATCGAAAGGGAGCAGACGGCAAGCCTGAGATAGTTCCGGAAGAGGCTGAAACTGTACGATCGATCTTCAATCTTTATCTTGACGGATATACATTACTTAACATCGCTCAGATCTTAATGGATCAAAAAATAACTACAGCAACCGGTAAAAGTGAGTGGACTAAGAGTGCAATTCAGAGCATTCTGAAAAATGAGAAATATGTTGGAGATGCACTTTTACAAAAAACTTTCACGGCCGATTGCATTACACACAAGGTTGTGAAAAATAACGGGGAACGCCCGATGTATCTTGTTACAGACCATCATACTCCCATAATCGACCGTGATACCTTTGATCGTGTACAGCAGGAAATCGCAAGACGAAACTCAAAAAGAAAAATATCCGATCAGACCAAAACTGAGAAAGGAAAATACAGCGGAAAATATGCATTGTCCGAATTGTTGATATGCGGACAATGCGGGACTCCGTACAGACGCAGAATATGGACAAAAAGCGGAAATAAACAAGTGGTCTGGCGGTGTATCAGCCGACTGGAACACGGCAGAAGATACTGTCCCGATTCGCCTACGATCAAGGAAGAAAACCTGCATCGTGGAATTATTCGGGCGATAAATAACTATTACTCTTGCCGTGATGATATTAAGAGAATTTTAAAAGCAAATATCAGCTCTGTTCTGGAATGTCAAGGTCGGGAAGAAATATTAGCCGCAGAAAAGCGACTGAAAGAGATCGACCAAGCAAGAACAGATTTGGTCGGATTGATAGCTTCGGGAGGCTGTGACGAGGACAAACTCGACGGTGAGTTTGCAAAGTTTTATGCCGAGGAACAAGATTTAAATGAACGATTGAAACCCCTCAGATCGCAGAATCAAACCTCTGCCGAAACTCAACAAAAACTTGATAAGGTCACGGAAATGATAGAACACGAAAAATTCGAGCTGGAAACTTTCGATAACGTATTGGTACGAAAGCTTATTGAATGTATAAAAGTGCTGAACAAGAACGAGATATTGGTTATCTTCAAAGGTGGGTATGAGGTCAGGACTGAGATTGAATAATATTAGAGAACGGCTTGCGGAATATCCACAGGCTGTTTTTTGTTGGGAGGTGCAGCATTGTCCAAAAACTTTGAAGGCATAAAAACAAGAAAATTCGGTATAGAGATAGAAATGACAGGACTTACACGAAGTCAGGCGGCAAAAGCTATGGCTAAAGTGCTTGACGGAAGTGTTGAACACGAGGGCGGCAGCTATGATAAATACGTTGTAACAGACGCCAAGAACAGAAAGTGGGCGATAGTTTATGACGGCAGTATCAACTGCTATAACTCAAATGGCGACAGAGCTACCAAGTCTTACAGCGTGGAAATGAACTCTCCTGTGTTGGAATATGGAGACATACCGCTTTTGCAGGAGGTTGTCAGAGCGTTACGCCGTGCAGGTGGGGTAACAGGCCCTCGGTACTGTGCAGGGACGCATATCCATATTTCAGCGGACGATTATACACCACAACAGATACGAAATCTAGTAAACATATTTGCAAGCAAAGAAGATTTTTTGTGGGACGCTTTGCAGGTTTCGTCCGCCCGTGAAGGCTACTGTCGCAAAATGGACAAGGAATTTATCCGAGAGATAAACAAAATGAAACCTAACGATATGGAAATGATAAAGCGGCTTTGGTATCACGGCAGAATGAGCGAGCAGTTTCAGCATTACTCGAACAGCCGATATGTTATCTGCAATCTTCACAGCTTTTTTCAGCACGGACATTACGAGATCCGTGCGTACAATGGTTCACTTCACGCAGGTGAAGTAAGAAGTCAGATAGTGCTTGCGTTAGCCATAAGTAATGCGGCAATGACAAAGAAATACTGCTCTCCTCACGTTTCGCAAAGCGATAATATGCGGTACAGCTTTAGGGTCTGGCTTTTAAATCTTGGACTGATAGGAGATGAATTCAAGAATTGCAGGTCGCATCTGCTGAAACATCTTGAGGGTAACATAGCTTGGCGACACCCGGAGGACGGCATTGCAGCAAGGTCAAAGCTTAAAGAAAAGCGAGAGCTTGAAAAACAAGCGGCTCGTGAGCGGCGTGCCGAGCCTGTAAGCGACAACAGCACACAAGCCGAAAATGTACCCGAAGAAAACAACGAGCCCACAGAGAGCCAATGTGAGGGCGTTGAAGAGGAACTTGAAATGAGTATGTAAAATTGCAAAGGAGTTTTTATGGAATACAAAAGATTATATATCGCCTATGGCAGCAACATCAATTTGGAACAAATGGCAAATCGCTGCCCGAATTCAAAGGTCATCGGCAAAGAAATGCTGAAAGGCTATGAGCTGGAGTTCAGAGGCGTTGCTACCATTGTGCCGAAAGAAAACGCAGAAGTTCCTGTTTTAATATGGGAGATAGACGGACGAGATGAGCACAGTCTTGACAAATATGAGGGCTTTCCGAACTATTACCGAAAAGAGCTTTTTGAGATAGATGTTAATGGCGAAAAGAAAGAGTGTATGGCATATCTGATGAACAGCGGTCACATCTCGCCTCCGATGAGCTATTACTACAACGTTATAAAGCAGGGTTATGAGGCGAACGGTATGGATACTAGCTATCTGAGAGCAGCTCTTGAACGTTCAGTTTGCGAACAGTATTTTGATGAAATTCAAGATGAAGAGCTTGACGAAGATGATGATCTTCAATTGAAGCTTTAAGGAGGTGGTGGAATGAGATACAAGGATTTTTATGTGAGAATTACGCCAGACAAATATATCCCCAGAGTTGACAAAAAAGGTGATAAAATTCTCTGTGAGGGCTTTTTGATACAGATCTTTGCTTATAAAAATGAGCAGGACGAGATCGACAACTTTTCTGCGGCTGTGGGTTTTGAGATACTGGAGAACAGCTTTGCGGAGGCGGTGCAGTTTGCGAAGGATTTTATTGATTGTGAGAACAAAATATATCAGATAGATTCCAACCCGATTGTCACATAGAAAATGTGCATTTTGTGTCTAAAATCTTCACCTTATGCCAAATTCGTTGACAAATTAAATTTACGTAGTTATAATAATATTATAATTCTGCTATAGTGCATTACGTCGAAAAAGCTACTAAATCTTTGTGATTTATGAATTGAAAATGCACCGCAGTATTTCGTTTATTTGAATTAACAGCAAAGAGAGGGCTTGTAATGAATTGGGAAAAGCTTTTGTGTGAAAAACGTCAGACTAGATCTAAATATCCAAGTAAAAAAGATCTTAGCAACGAGTTTCAAAAGGATTATCACAGAATAATATGCAGTGCGTCATTTAGACGTTTGCAGGATAAAACTCAGGTTTTCCCTTTGGATAAAAGTGATTTTGTGTGCACAAGGCTAACCCATTCTCTTGAAGTTTCGTCATTTGCCAAATCATTGGGACAGACTTCTTTTCAGTATTTGATCGACAAAAATATCGATAGTGAACTTACTGTAGTATTCACGTATAATCCTTTATCTTAATAAATGTTTATAATTGGTGAAGGGTGATAATATGATTTTAAAGAAATTAAAATTAAAAAATTTTAGAGGATATACTAACATCGTTGTTGATTTTGATAGTAATATGAATGTTATTATAGGGAAGAATGATGTTGGAAAATCAACAATTTTAGAAGCACTTGAAATTTTCTTTAATTCTGAAAAGGTAAAAATAGATATTGGTGATTTATCTGTTTTTAGTCCAGAACCAATAATTGAAATTGCTTGTTGTTTTGATGTTGGAGATGGAAAAATACTTATTGATGCAACAAATTATTCAACTTGCAAAGATGAATTTCTTCTAAATGATGAGAATCTTTTAGAAGTTAAACATACTTGGAATTGTTCTAAAGGAAAAATAACTGCTAGCAGCCAAAAAACATATATAGTTGCTGTGTATCCTACTAAATATAGTACGCCATTAATACAAGAGAAAATAGCAACTTTGCAGAAACTATATGATGCATATAAGGATGATCCTATATATGTTCCTGAAACAAGAACGAAGTCGGCTGAGTTAAGAAAAGCAATTTATGCAAAAGAACTCACAAATCCAATTGAGTTAGCTCTTACTGATATAGATATTACTAAAGAAGACGGTAAGAAGATTTGGGAAAGTATAAGCAAACAATTACCAATATATTGCCTTTTTGAATCTGATAGAAAGAATACCGATAAGGATGCAGAAATACAAGATCCATTAAAAGCCGTTACAAAATCCGTGGTTGCAGATATGGAAGATCAAATTATGCAAATGCAGAATGAAGTAAAAGAGAAAGTGGAGGAAATAGGAAGAAAAACTATCCAAAAACTATCAGAATTAGATTCGAGTATAGCTCAAAATATTCAGCCACTGGTGACGTTAAAACCGATTGATTCTTCTTTCAGTTTTGATTTAGTATCTGATAACGATATTCCTCTTAATAAGCGAGGTAGTGGAGTAAGGCGGTTAATACTTCTTAGTTATTTTAGGGCGGATGCTGAAGAAAAATTAAGAGAAAATTATGATCGTCAGATGATTTATGCAATCGAAGAACCTGAGACTAGTCAGCATCCTGATTATCAACGCATGATTATTACAACATTATTGGAACTATCAGAGAAAGACACCCATCAAATTATAGTGACTAGTCATACTCCAGAAATTGCAAAAATGGTAGATATCAATCAACTGATTTTTATAAAAAAGGACGAACATGGAATTCCTCAGATTGAAAAAGACAATGATATTAAGGTAAAAGGAATCGCTAAATCACTTGGTATTTTGCCATATGCTAAAACAAAAACAGTAATATATGTAGAAGGAACTAACGATGTTAATTTTCTGATAAATATTAATCAAAATATATCAGAACTAAAATCTATAATTGATCTATTAGATACGGATATTTCTATAGTTCCTTTAAATGGTAGTCGCTTAATTGATTGGATTAATAAAGATTATTTTAGTGAGACATCAGTAAATGAAATTTACATAGTTGATAATGATGTAGAGAAGTATAGTAAACTTATAGATGATATAGAAATCGAAAATGATGGTAGAAGATTTGGCTGGCATACGTTATTGCCGGAAATAGAGAACTATATTTCACCAGAGTTAATAGAAAATGAATTTAATATTGAGCTATCAAAATATAAAGAAAATTGGTCAACTACAGATATTCCAAAATTATTAGTTGATTTGATTAAACAAGAGATAAAGGATGTGAAAATTCGCGAGAATGTGATTAAGCAGATATTAAATAATGGAGTCTCGAAAAGAATAACAAAAGAAATTTTATTAAAAATGGACCTTTGGGATGAGATTGAGAACTGGTTCAAAAAAATTAGAGATATAAATAATGGCACATATGTGAAAAAGAAATTCTTATGTTAATTAAAGAGTCATATTTAAACTTTAATTTAATTATTTTGATAAAAATCTATCATATATTTAGTCATAGTTAACGTTATTAATGCAGCATTATTTACATTTGAATCTTTTCCAAAAATGATTTTAGAGATTTTTTATTCGTATAAAGTGTTGCAAGGTATATAAAGGAGGAGTTTTGCATGATATATTCTGGAATAATAAAATATGAAGATGCAGACATCGCATTTCAATTTGACGAGCTCAAACTTACGCTATATCCTACATATGAACTCTTTAATAAAATTACAATGTATCAAATTGAAAATGCTTCATGTTGTACATGTGAAAAAAAGCCTATTTCCGATGGCTGTTTGAAAGGAAAAGTTAATGGACAATCCCAAATTATTCATTTCTTTTTTGATCCAATGGGATATGGAACATCAATAAAAAATTTTATCGAATGCGAAATCACCATTTATGTCCATACATTTACGAAATACAACTGTGATTTTCCCTTCCCAGTTAAAAATGTTAGTTTACAATTTGAATCTCAGCAAATCCATAAGTATTTGGGATTAGTTCCTAAATACGAAATATCACACGATATGTCGCAAGGTATTTGTGGAACAATTAGTTGTAATACAGAAACAACCAAATATGTTTCACGTGGAATTATGGCCGGAACTGAATTATCTATCTTCCCAGCATTTAAATGTTCTTGGAGTGAAACAAGTTTTAAGTTCTTTCCTGAACTCTTTATACAAATATCAGAAATCAAAGACGAAAAGCATTTATTATCGATATATGATGCAATAAGAAAATTCATAAAATATACTTCCATGCGTACAGATATAGAGCCTGACTCTTTCTTTATTCATATAGGGGAAAAAATAAAAGGAGAAATCTGTTCAATAAAAACTATTAAGTGTGATAAAGAAAAAGAAGATTGCAATTCTATTTATAGAGGATTTGTACCTTGGCAAATTCTTCATAGACACGCAATTAATATCTTAGAAAAAATATATCTAAATGATTGGTATTTAGATAATTTACCAAGTAATAAAAACGAACGAATTGTTGTCAGTGATATAACCATATCCAAAGATGCAGCAGCTTTTGAAAATGAGTTTTCAAAATGTTTCCCGCAAGGCTTACCTACACATAGTGAAAAACGTATTCTCGCTGAAACTGAAGTTGAAAAAGAAATTGTCCCACTTTTTGAGGCAGCACAAGGTAGAAAGAAGAAGATTTATAAAGGTTTCATTTCACATATTCGAAATGATGCTCTAGCTGATAAGATTGAATACTGTTTGAATGAATATGAGGTATGCATTGAATGGCTAAAAACAAAAATTGCTAAGGAATTATCAAATGAAGAAATTGCTGACAAATGTGTTAGTATCCGAAATGACATAGATCACGGCAACAAAAAAATAAACTTGGACAATGATATTGCAATAGCATATATTATTCTCCGTGGTTTGATTTATGCTATGCAATTAAAACGTATAGGATATGAAACTGAAGAAATCGCCGCATCTGTAAAAAATTTATTTTATATAAAAGGACTCGCTCCATAAGAATACGGCTATTTATTTAAGCTTTTCTAAATTATAATCTCGAAATAAACTGATGTGAATTATAAAATCATAATATGTAGAAGACAACTATTGATAGAAATGGTTATCTCGTTACTAACCATGAATTTGAAACATACTTTAACCATGTCAATGATTTCTACAGATTTGAGCTAAACAGAGTTTTGTGATTGGGCAATGAAATTTTAGCAAATTAACGATGGATTCTATTTAATGGATGAACAATAGAATCAATAAATATTCTCATTTATTACAACTTTTGCTCTATGCACGACCACAAAGCATAGCCTTGCAAAATACATATTCTGCCATCAGTATAACGCTCAAAAAACAGCTAGGTGCTCTCGGTAGAGCAGATCATCTTTTATTTTGCAGTAGATGATTTTCACTTAATCCTTAACCAGGTACTCTACATATATTCTATAATTCCACCATACCGCAGAAACGGCTCGCAACTCGCCTTTCGTGGCTCAGCGGGCTTTGCTATGTCGGGCAATCGCATATCCATTTGGTATCAATATGACAAAAAGCTCGCAGACTTCTGCGGGCTTTTTTTGTTTTATCTTGACAGGTATGACTGCGATATGATATAATCGAAAAAATCAGAATGTCATGGGGTGGTAGAGTTTATGAAAAGGCACGTTTTGATACTTTTTGCGGTTGTCATTTTCACGCTTACACTTGCCGGCTGCTCGTCTAAATATGATGCTGAGGACTTTATCGGAAGCATTCCTAGTTTTTTCATAACCCTGTAAAGACTTTCAAGACAGCGTGTATACCCTTGTTTCCTGAGACGATGCCATAGTTCGGGAAGCTCAAGTGTCGGGTTCCGTTTGTGATACCTTTTGATAAGATCTATTTCTTCCTTGGTATGCTCATTGGGATGATGATGCGGTCGGCGTGATTTAACTGCAAGGGACTCCACACTTCCGTCCCAGCGTTTCAGCCAGAAATATATATATGAACGTGATTTATTGTATTTTCTGCTCGCTCGGCTCACTCCATATTTCTTTGCGTAATTCATTAAGGATTGACGAAACTTCATATCTTGTGTTATAGTTTAGATATTAGAGTGATTGTTGAACCAGGCGGTGAAGGGATAGTAACTGGCTTTCCTATTAATCGCTAATTATGAGAGGAGATTAAAATGGTAAAAGACGCATATGATATGTTCTTCAAAAATATCTCTATGCAATTTCATGACGACTCTCTTGTGAATGCTCTTGTGGAAGATGCTGAAGAACTGGCGAAATATGGAGAAAAACGGGTGGCTCTTGAAAATTTTTTGGAGAACGTTTTAGCTAATGAGGTTACGATTTCAAAAGAAGCTGTCACTTTAGCAGAAAAAGCATTCAGTGATGCTCCAAATGATTATGATATAGAGCTAATAAACGAACTGAAAAAAACCGATGTTACGTAAGGGGATGATTTGGATGCCAATGGACAAAAAAGATCAACTTGCAGAATTAATTTCAAATGCGGAAACTTCCTTTTATAATGGGCAATTACAAGAGGCGTTCAGTCTTTCTTTATCAGCTATAAAACTCGATGAGAACTGTGCAGATGCGTATCAGTGTGCTGCAAATGTTTGTATGTCACTCAGCAGATACGAAGATGCAATTGAGTATTATCAAAAAGTTCAAATATATATAATGTTAATAACGCAAATCGAAATGAACTTATAGTTAGTAATATTGTAGACTCAATGTCGGATTCAGATATTATGAGCTTTTTGACCTACCAGAATGCTGGTGGAATGAACACCGATTTTACGAGTGTCAAAAGTGCGTTGAAATGGGATCCGATTTATTACAGCAGAACTGCTAATGCTAGTTATGGAATTGGTTTAGCAGCAGTTATACTCAATGATGAGGCTATGGGGTATAACTCTAAAATTGTTTTTATTACTGACAGCAGTGTATCAGTTGACAGTAGATTTCTTAAGTTTGCAATTAATAACAAGATACCTATTTACTTTTTCTGTATTGGTGATTTTAATACAGCTGCATTGATAGGTTATGCACAGCTGACAGGCGGCAAGGTATACTCTGCTAAAACCGCTGCTGAAATAAATCAAAGCTGCAATGAAATAGGTCCTAAGACCTTTGTTGGAGAAACAGACACTGATGGTGACGGTTTTACAAATATTGAAGAAATGAGCGGACTTATTGTAAGCTCAAATTGCAAAATTGTTAATACCGATTATATGAAAGCTGACACGGATGATGACGGCCTTGATGACAATGAAGAAGTCGATGTTGAACTTACGAAGGTTGAAGTACCTGGAAAGCAGGGCAATCCTTCAACGTTCAAATACTATCATCATATGAATTCTGATCCCTCTAAAGCTGATACTGATGGGGATGGGCTGGACGATATGGAAGATTTTGATCCAATCAAACCTCTATCGAATGATGAACGAAATATATATGACTTTTTCAATAATGCAGAAGATTATGAAATAAGATATGTACTTGAAAATCCTTGGATACAGCAGTTAGGTACGCTCAAAAGCATAGAATGTGTTAAAATTTGCAGGAAACATTTAGTTGATCGAGACCTTAAGAAAATCGAAAATGAGATGATTACTGCAGGTATAATGTCAAATCCAAAAAACGGAAAGCCTATAGATAAAATAATGCAATTTTTGTGCGGACATTATGGGAACCCTTCCACAATGCTGTTCTCCGAGTATGAATTGTATAAAAATAATATGAGCTTCTCTCAACTCATTGAACTGTCTTGGAATGTATGGAGCAATGATATGAAAATGGTTGCTCAAATATGGCTGTTTAATGTTTCCAGTTTGATTCAGCAAGGTTGGGCTGAATGGGATTATTCTTCAGATTATAAGTTGTCTTTAGAACAAGAACGGACATTAGGTAATGTCGTCAATGCAAAAAGAATGGGTTTATTAAGAGGTGATACAAAAAGATTAAATGCTAATGAAAGGAAAGTTGTTGGTGAATTATTAGAGGAAGGTAGATCAATTGAAGTGTTGCCAGAAGGTGTGACAAGTTCTCCTGATTTTGTGGTGGATGGTTTGAAAACAGAACTAAAAACTCTTAAAAATCACAATTTGAATACCACATTAAGTAAAATTGATAAAGCTTTTGGCAAACAAGGAGCTGACGCTTTAATTTATGATGTTCGTCCTGGTGGACTTACAAAATTAGAAGTCGAACAAATATATCATCGTGTATGTGGTAAATATAACGGTGGTATTCCTGGCATAATTGAATTTTGGACAATAGAAGGAAAAGTAATATATAATACATAGGAGGGATGAAAATGAGAGTATATTGTCGATGTGGAAATATGCTTACAAATCAGCTTGACCCTAACGATACGGAATATTATGT
>NZ_QTXU01000035.1:0-20589 GCF_003461785.1 Ruminococcus sp. AM43-6 | reverse complement strand
GGTTTTCGCCTATCGAATTTCTTAATAATAGTGTCCAATATGATTGACAAACCTACAATAAAATAAACATATCTAAGAAAGGATAGATCATATGAGAGAAAGCATTCTGACAATACCTGTCACAGATATATTTGAGCCGAAATGCGGCTGTCCAATATGCCGCCTGCGTGATACGTTGGAGCAGAGAACTGTTGAGTACATAATGGGAGCGGCTATGATGGAGCCAGACGTGCGTATGGAGACCAATAAGCTCGGTTTCTGCAAAACACATTTTGAACAGATGAGAGCCTGCAAAAATAGACTGTCACTTGCGCTTATGCTTCAATCACATTTGCAGGATATGCAAAAGCATATTTTCACACGAAAGAAAATGTTCGAGGGCAAGACAGCAAAGCAAAAGAAAGTCAGCGCAGTAAATAACGAATGTTTTGTATGCAGCAAGGTGGATTGGGGAATGTCAAGGATACTCGTTACGCTGTTTGAGATGTATGTTCAACAGCGTGATTTCAGAGATCTTTTTGCTCAGCAGGAAATGCTTTGTCTGCCGCACTATGACCTTTTAGTGTCTATGTGTACTGAAAATATGGATAAGAAATATCAGAAGCAGTTTATTGATGCTTGCGGCGAGCTGACAAGCAAATATCTTGACACTCTTGAAGCGGACGTATCACACTACTGCAAGATGTATGACTACCGTAACACGGGAGCAAATGCCGATTGGGGAAACTCAAAAGACTCCATAGAGCGTGCTATAAAATTTCTTACTACAAGATAAGAAATTTTCGTTACTTTTCGTTACAATGGTTACAGCTTAGATTTTATGCAGAAGATTGTAAAAGTACAATTATATGTACAGAAGATCAGCTTATATCATTTAATAGGTCATTGTTCTTTGATCGGGTCATTTTTTTGTACTTTGGATCTAGCATTGTAAATTTATTCTCAAACAAATTCAAAAATTATGTAAAGTGCGGTCATTCCACTGCTGACAAATAACCTTCAGCAGACAAGTTTGTATGTTAATATATTCGTAACATTCTCGTGTGTATTTGTTCCCAAAAGTTAGCGTTTTTTCGCTTAAATGGTCGATTTTCGTTATAATATGAAGTTTTCAACAGCCTGCAAATACCGATAAAACCATGAGTTTTCAACGTTTTCAACATGGTTTTCAACAGAAAATGCCCCTACGAATGTTGAAAACTTTTCATATTCAACATTTTTGCGTTGAAATGTTGAATATTGCACTTTTTTAATGCCAACAATCAGTAATATAATCAAGTAATTGGTATTCAGAGGAGTTGACTGTCATGCTCAAAGGAATTAATAAACAAATCATCGAAATAAAGTGTACAGAAAATGAATGTTTTGATAAGATTCTATTATTTGTAAACGCAAATAAAAATCATCTACACCCTGATATTTTAAGAAAAAATGCTGTTAATATCGCAAGTGCGATAACGGGGGACAAAATGTTTTCGACAAACAGAAAATTCAACTTTGCGGCTGTGATATCAACTATAATTGGTGTGGCATTGCTTGTTCTGCTGCTTATCGCATTGTGTATGTGATAAGCATAAATATCATTGATAAAATTTGTGTAAATCGTCGAAAGTCTATATAAAAAGCCTGTTTACTATTGGCATTATGTTTTTTTTGTGGTATAATTACGAGTAGTATATTTTTTTGAAAAGGAAAATTCAATGAGTAATTATCAAGATAAAAATAATAATTTAGACGAAGAAAATGAACTGCAGCTTATAATTGGCAGAAACCCTGTTATTGAGGCTTTAAAAGCAAATAAGCTGATCGACACTATCTATATTAACCCTGAGGCTAAAGGCTCTATAACACTTATTTGTAGACTTGCAAAGGAAAAAGGTATAAATGTCAAGCGTGTTACCGAAACAAAACTCAACAATATGAGCAGGGGAGCTTCACATCAGGGTGTTATTGCTATGGGTGCGTGTGCGGAGTATGTGTCTCCGGAGGATATTCTCAGCATTGCACATGAAAAGGGAGAGGATCCTTTCATTATCATTTGCGATGAGATAGAAGATCCGCACAATCTTGGTGCTATAATCAGAACGGCTGAGGCGGCAGGTGCTCACGGCGTTATCATTCCAAAGAGAAGAAGTGCATCATTGAACGCAACTGTTTTCAAAACGTCCGCAGGTGCAGCAAGCTGGTTGCCTGTTGCAAGAGTTTCAAATCTTGCAGCAACTATTGATATGCTTAAAGAAAACGGTGTGTGGATATACGGAACTGACGGCGAGGGTCAGAGCTATACTGAAGTTAAGCTAACTGGTCCTATAGGGCTGATAGTCGGCTCTGAGGGCTTTGGCATGGGACGTTTAATAAAAGATAAATGTGACTTTTTGCTTAGTTTGCCTATGGCAGGCAAAGTCAATTCTTTGAATGCTTCCGTTGCGGCGGGCATTTTTATGTATGAAGCCGTAAGACAGAGAAATCTATAAGGAACAGGGAGGTTAAAGCTTTGGCTGATAAATTCTCAATAGACGATATAATTTCAGAATACAGCGAAAAAGTTGAAAACGATTTAAAGACTGACGAGTCACAGGAAAACGATGAAATTTTAAATGAAGATACTAGTATTGATGAGAGTATTGAAAAAGATAATGATACCAGCGATATAGATAGTGACGGCTATGATCCAATAAAAGCAACAGATTTTGATGATGAATTGGCATCAGATCATACGAACGAAAAAAAACGTAACGAGGAGAACGCTGCACTTATAAATAATCTCACCAAACATAAAAAAGGCAAGGCTGCAAAGCAGAGCATTCCGCCTGTGAACAGGGCAAGCCTTAAAGATATCAAAATGGGACTGACGGGAAAAATAATCCCGAAAACAGAGGAGTTTGACAAGGCACTTATCCCTGATGACGCCACCTATGAGGAAAAATCTTCTATATTGTCACAGCACAGAAAGAAGAAAGTTGACAGCTTTGTTCTTAAAACTGACGAGCAGGAAAGCGAGCTTGACAGTGATGATACAAACGATAAAGACAAGGCAGGGCAGACGGAGTTTAAGAAGTTTGATGATGCCGAAAAGGTCTTTGGATCTATCCGTCATGTGAAGAGCAACCTTGTTCTAAGGCTTTGTGTACTTCTGTTTACGGGCATTTTCAGCACATTCATCACGGTTGCAAATGACCTGGAACTGCCTCTTATAAAGACATTTGACAGAACGATAACACCTGCGGCATATCTGTTTGCAAACACTATTTTGGGTCTTATTTCTATAGCAGTGTGCTATAACGTGCTTCTTGCAGGAATGAAAAGCCTATTTAAAAAAGAGGCAGATAATGATACAATAGCAGCGATAGGTATTTTTATTACAGTCATTGCAGGAATAATAAATCTATTTGACCCTGAGTCTATTCGTGACAGTGTTTACCATGTTTACATATCCGTTGCAATCGTGGGTCTGATATTCAATACTCTTGGAAAACTTATGGTGGTAAAACGTACTGAGCGTAATTTTAGGTACGTTGCAGGAGATTTTGAGAGATATGCAGTTACATCCGTTGAAGATGAGGAAATAGCAGAAAACTTCACAAGAGGTTCTGTTGCAGAGCCAAAGATAGCAGCTATGCGCAAAACCGAGTTTGTGGACGATTTTATGAAGAACAGCTACACTTCTGATATCTCAGATGAGTATTCAAAGAAAATAAGCCCTTATATCCTCATTGCAGGCGTTGTTATAGCACTTTTGTCACTTATATTTGATAAGGGTGCGTCAAACATGAGAGAACGTTTGTTCATAGCACTTTCGGCTTTCTCAGGCACTGTTACCATGTGTTCTTCGTTTGCGGTAATGCTTATAGTAAATGTACCTCTGGCAAGAGCTACAAAGAAGTATTTGCAGTATTCAGCGGTAATGCTGGGATATTCTTCTGTTGATGAATTTGCTGACACAAATTCACTTCTTGTTGACGCTGAACAGCTTTTCCCTAAAGGAAGTATTGAGCTTGCAAACCTTAAACTACTCTCAGCTATTTCTATTGAAGACTGCATTTTAATGGCGGCAAGCCTTAGCTGTCAATCGGGAAGTGTTCTTAAGTCTACATTCTACAAAATGCTCAGAGGTAAGACTGAGTTGCTTTATCCTGTTGAAAGCTACATTTATGAGGACGGTCTTGGACTTTCGGGCTGGATAGAAAACAAGCGTGTTCTTCTTGGTACAAGAGAACTCATGGAAAACCACTCTATTGACGGTCTGCCGTCAGAAGCAAAAGAGAAGGAGTATACAAATGGTAATGTTGCTGTATATCTTTCTATTTCCGGAATAACAGCAGCAATGTTCGTTATTCAGGTATCGCCTAATCTGTCCGTTACACGTTGGCTTCAGGAGCTTGAACTTGAAGGTATCACAACAGTAATAAGAACAGTTGATGGCTTTCTTTCACAGCGTTTTCTCTCTGATCTCTTTGATATTGAGAGTGACAGTGTTAAACTGCTGAGCTTTAGATATCATAAGGATTATGAAAGTGAAACCGAGTACGTTCCACGTCAGGCTTCATCAATGCTTTGCAGCGGACATTTTCCGTCATTTGCAATGCTTGTAATAGGCGCAAAAAGGCTCAAATTTACCGCAGAACTTGGTGCATCAGTGATGTATGGTGCAACGATACTTGCGGCGCTCATAGCCCTTATAATGATGCTGGCAGGTTCATTTGTTCAGCTTACTCCAACGTTAGTTATCGTCTACAATCTCATTGTAACGGGCGTAGCGTTGCTAATACAGCACATCAAAAAACTATAATACAAAACCTCGGCTTGCAGTGATACAAACCGAGGTTATTTTTTACTTATTGCTTATTGTCCAATCTATTGGTTGAATATTGTTGCTTACAAGGAAATCGTTAACCTTAGAAAAATGCCTGCATCCGAAAAAACCGTTATACGCAGACAATGGAGATGGATGAGCTGCCTTAAATACTGCATGAATAGGGTTCGTTATAAGTGGTGCCTTAGCCTTAGCATTGCCACCCCAGAGGATAAACGCAGTAGGCACATTACGCTCATTAAGCTTTTTTATTACAGCGTCAGTAAGCTGCTCCCAGCCTTTACCCTTATGAGAATTAGGCTGACCCTGACGAACAGTAAGAACAGTGTTCATCATAAGCACGCCCTGCTTAGCCCAATCGGTAAGTTCGCCATTATTAGGTATAGGGATACCAAGGTCAGCGTTAAGTTCTTTGAAAATATTCTGCAAAGACGGTGGTGGTTTAACACCAGCCTTAACGGAGAAACAAAGACCATGAGCCTGTCCCGGACCATGGTAAGGATCCTGTCCAATGATAACAGCCTTGACGTTTTCATAAGGCGTGTACTTCAATGAATTGAAGATATCATGCATATCAGGATAAACAGTGAAGTGTGAATATTCGTATTTCAAAAATTCACGAAGTTTCAAATAATATTCCTTTTTAAACTCATCAGCCAGAATATCGTCCCAGCTATTTCCGATATGCACCATTATACAGCACTAATGACAGTTCCGACGATCAGACCGAGTATAAGTGCGGCAACCAAAGCGAGAACGAGTATTCTCATGACCATAGGTTTCTTGTCGTTCATTAACTATCGTTCCTTTCATAAAATATACTACTATAATTTTATCATATTTTCGCTGTAAAATCAACTGTTTGGAGAAAATTTATAAAATAATTGTTTTCTATACTAATCATCAATTTCTTCAAACCTGATTTTATTTGCACATTCTGATATATTTCTCACAGGTATATTTCCCCAAAAATATTTTTTAGGAATTCCTTGTGGAAAGGCACTACAGTAGAATAATCCATTCTTATTTTTACCTTTAAAATTCTTGCAAGAAGTGCAATCAGGAATAAAAACACACATTAATTATTTCTCCTTCAACTTTGCAAATATATAAATTGATATAATTGTATACTTTTTTTATTATAAACTGTCCCTCAATTGTTGTCAAGGGATTACCGCAAATGTAGCATAGCTTGACATCCCACAAAGTAGGGTGTATACTTAAAGCAGTGCACAACGGGGAGAGCCGACAAAGCATAAAAGAGTCACAAACAGCCCCTCGCACAGCGTGTACAGAAAGTTTCACTAAATAAAAATTTAGTGAAACTTAGAGAAGTGATATATAAGGAGAATAGATATAAATGAAACAAGCATATGTAGATGATTGCCCATATTATCTTGACGATTTTCTAACTAACATGAAAGTTGTCAAAGACCGTTCTGACCGCACTGAAGAAGCTTATTTTATTGATATCCGAACATTTCTGCGATATCTTAATGTCAAACACCATGCAGTTCCAGCCAAAACGCCTTTCAATAAAATAAAAATAAAAGAAACGCCAATAGAATGGCTCGAATGCTTTTCACTAAACGATGCTTATGTTTATTTAAAGTATCTCAAAGATGAGCGCAATAATTCCACAAAAACCCGTGCAAGAAAATGTTCTGCTTTGAAACAATTCTATGTTTATCTTTGCAAAAAAGCCAAGCTCATTTCAAACAATCCGCTTGATGATCTTGAATTGCCGCATATAAATCAGGCTTTGCCTAAATATCTGTCCCTTGAACAAAGCCTTGAGCTTCTGCGTAATATCGACTCTAAAAATCAGGTGCGTGATTATTGTATCATTACTCTGTTCCTTAACTGCGGTATGCGTCTGAGCGAGCTTGTGGGCTTGAATTTAAGCGATTACAGCCGAGATAACAGAACTCTGCGTGTCCTCGGCAAAGGCCGCAAGGAGCGCATTATTTATCTTAACGACGCTTGTATTTCTGCACTTGATGAGTATATTGACACTACCCGCCCCCACGTGGAACAAACTGCCATTTTTTTGTCAGCTAACAAAACAAGGATAAACAAGCGACGAGTTCAACAAATAGTAGATGAACAGCTCCAGCGTGCAGGACTTAGCAATTTGGGTATTACCACCCACAAGCTCAGGCATACAGCCGCAACCCTAATGTACCAACACGGCGGTGTAGATACTCTTGTACTGAAAGATATACTCGGTCACAAAAGCATTGCGACCACTGAGATATACACACATTTATCTGATGAAAACATCAAAAAGGCCATGGAGTCGAATCCATTGTCTGAAGAAATTGAAAAGAAAAAGAAGTAAACAAAAGCCATGTGATTTTCCTCACATGGCTTTTTTGCTATTTTTTCATACGAATTATAGAATGTTCTGGGAACGTCAGATCTGATCTTATTGACATCTTCATAGCTGCATGATTTGCAGTATCTATGGCGTTGTCGTATTCATCAAACATTTCCTCCACGGTGAACTTCACAGGGCTACCAACAGGTGAAAGAACTTCAATCTCGTCGCCCTTGTTGAATTTGTTTTTTTGAGTACAGTATATTCTTCCACCGCTACAACCGTCAACCACAGCTACAACATCATATTCACGAATATACCCGCCGTTTTCGTAATACTGGCTCTCCTTTGGGTGACCAAAGAAAAATCCTGTACAGTATGCTCTGTGGCTTACCTTGAAAACTTCGTCCTTAAGCCACTGTGGCAACTCAAAATGCTCCGGATCAGACTTATAGATATCCATAGCTTTTCTGTAGGCATTTGTGATAACGGACACATAATACGAAGATTTAGCTCTGCCTTCGATCTTAAAGCTGTTCACGCCTGCCTCTGCAAGCTTATCAATGTGGTTGAGCATACACATATCCTTGGCGTTGAGGATATAAGTTCCTTTTTCGTCCTCAAAAACAGGATAAAACTCATTGGTGCGCTTTTCTTCCATAAGGTGGTATCCCCAGCGGCAAGGCTGTGCGCACTCGCCACGATTTGCGTCACGGTTTACAAGGTACTGGGAAAGCAAACATCTGCCTGAAAAACTTACGCACATTGCACCATGTACAAAGCACTCAATTTCAAGATCTTTAGGGGTCTTTGCTCTTATTTCGGCGATCTCCTCGAGAGAAAGCTCTCTTGCAAGCACTACCCTCTTAGCACCCATGTTATAAAATTCATTTGCAGTAACATAATTTACTATACCAGCCTGTGTGGAAACATGAATCTCCATATCAGGTGCATATTTTTTTATCAGTGAGAAAACACCGATATCGTTGGCTATCATAGCGTCAACGCCTGCCGCAAGAGCGTCATTCACAAACTGCTCTAAATGCACTATCTCGTCATTATGAGGAAGCGTATTGCAGGTCAGATACACACGCTTACCCCTGCTGTGAGCCTCGTCACAGGCTTTTTTCAGAAGCTCAGCGTCAAAGCTTGCAGAGGCGGCTCTCATTCCGAAAGCCGTACCTCCAAGATAAACTGCATCAGCACCAAAATCCAGCGCCGCATACAGACGTTCCATATCTCCCACAGGAGCAAGAACTTCAAGCAAATTATTTTCAGTCATTAAAATTTCAATCCTTTATTACTTTTTCTTTGCAAGTCCAGCCTTAACAAGATTTTCCTCATGCTCGTCAAGTGTCTTTGCATAGAATGTTTCGCCCGTCTTAAGATTATTACAGAAGTAATAGTAATCAGTCTTCTTAGGCTCAAGAACAGCGTTTATTGCAGCCATACCAGGGTTGCATATTGGTCCTGCCGGCAAGCCCTTGCACTTATAGGTATCATAACACTCGGTATAATGCTCGATAGAAGCTGTGTTGTCAGCCTCGGTCTTTATAACATTCTTAATATAATTTGTTGTTGTATCAGACTGGAGCATAGGATAGGTGTCAGGGTCATCAAGTCTGTTCAGGAATACCGAAGCTACCTTTGGCATTTCGTCCTCAGAAGCGGCTTCAAGCTGAACGATAGAAGCAAGGGTCATAACTTCGTTAAGTGACATACCGGAATTTTTGATCTTAGCTTTGACAGTTTTGTATTTCTTTTCAAACTGCTCTCTAAGCTTCTTGGTAACGTTTCCTGCGCTGTCATTCACATAAAACTCATATGTATCAGGATAGAAATAGCCTTCCATGCGATAGAACATATCGCCGTTATCATCAACATCATTTTCAAAGTCAAAGCCTTGATTTTTATTGAATTCAAACAGGAAGTCGTCAGCAGTGCAGACCTCATTATCTTCAAGCTTTTTAGCTATGTCAAGAAGATTTTCTCCCTCTGTGAATGTAATGCTTACAGTCTTATATGACTCTCTCATTTGTGAAAGATTTTCGATTATTTCAGAATATCCGCTTGATGGCTGAAGTGTGATATCACCAGGATATATAGCTGCAGGCTTTTCAAATTTCAAAGCAAGCATAAACAGCTTTTTGTTCTTTATAACTCCCTCATTTACAAGTATATCAGCTATCTCACTGTTTGTTGAGCCTGCAGGGATATTAAATCTGATATCCTCGTCAGTTTTTCCGATACCATAATACTCCATGCCAATAGAAATGCCGCCCACTGCAAGCACTAAAGAAACTGTAAGAATTACTATAACAAGTATAATTCCGCCAAACACCGAATTATTCACCTTGCTTTTCTTTCTTTTTTTCTTTTTCTTCTTGCTACTTTTTGACTTTTTTTCTTGCTTTTCGGGCTTCTCAGGCTCTTTATCCTCGTCTTCTTCGCCTTTGTCTTCCTCTGACTTGTCCTCGTGAAAAGCTAGGATAGGTTCAGGCTTGTCATTGGTCGCTTCTGGAGTTTCCTGTGGTTTCTCGTCAGTATTATCTGCCTGTTCACAGGCTTCGGAACTGTTCTCAGTGTCAGCGATAGGCTCTGCTTCAACGCTTTCTTCGTCCGCTTCATTTTTCTCGGCAGACTTTATCTTGGCGTTGACATCATTTATTATATCGTCAACATTAAAATTCAGATCGTCCATTATTTACTTCCTTTCCTTTGTGTTTATAGTATATATATCCTTATCAGTAAATACCTTATCTACAGAGATATCATAGCCGTCATGACAAAAACTTTCTGACATACAGTTATCGTAACATAAACCTAGCTTCATGCCATTATAATCAGCCAAAAATCTGTCATAAAAGCCCATACCAAAGCCAAGCCTGTATCCGTCTTTATCATACGAAAGCGCAGGCACGATACACAATGCATTGTCAAAAACGCTGTATTTCTCACAACTTTCATCAGGCTCAAAAATGCCAAACCTACCCTCTTTGAGATCATATGTGCTGTTTATTCTGTAAAAATACATAATATTGCCGTTTTTTTCACATCTCGGGCATAGCACTATCTTGCTCTTTAGCGCCTTTCTTACTATCTCCGCCGTAGACACTTCAATATCAGAGGAAACATATGCAAGCACAGTTGTGCAGCTTTTATACTCCTCGCTGTCAAGGAAAGCTTGCTGAACAGCCACATCTGCCTGTTTTCTTTCTTCAGCAGACATACTAAGACGTATCTCTTTGAAATGCTTTCTTAAAGCTTTTTTATCTGTCATTTGCTCTGCATACCTGATTCAAGGGCTTCTGCCTTTTCTTTTGAAACAAGAAGCTCAACAAGCTTGAGTGCAAACTTCATGCTGCAGCCTGCGCCCTTTGCAGTGATGAACTTACCGTCAACAGCCACAAGTCTGGCAGAATGTATCGCACCTTTAAGATCTTTCTCATAGCCTGGAAAACAAGTTGCATATCTGCCGTCAAGAAGACCCTTATGACCGATTATGGACGGAGCGGCACATATTGCGGCAATGTATCTGTTATTGTCAGCACAGTAATCAACTGCACCAAGCACATCAGGGCTTGCTTCAAGATTTAAAGTACCCGGCATACCACCTGGGAGAACTATCATTTCGAGCTCGTCATTAAGAACTATCTTATCCACTGTTGTATCGGTCTTGACAGGAATGTTGTGTGAGCTGACTATCATATCAGAGCCTACACCTACAGTAAAAACTTCAACGCCTGCTCGTCTGAGCAGATCCACAGGGGCAAGAGCCTCCATTTCCTCAAAACCATTGGCAAGAAATACATAAACCATAACAAATGACTCCTTTCGATCATCTGAAAGTAATTACATTTTTATTCAAAAGAAAAGCAGGATTATAAGAAAGCTTTGACTTTCTAAGACCCTCTATTCCTAGATCCTCTTCCCTGTTGATGAAGCTGAGATCCTTTGCATTATGTGACGCAAACTGACTACACAGCATAGGATATGCACCCTGAACGTCAGCGAGTGCTTTTTCTATATGCACCACAAAGGTATCCGAATTTATTTGTTCACCAACCGTAAAGCCTGTCATTTTATCATTTCTGTAAAGCACAGCGCCTTTAAGTCCGAGCCTATCCATATTCGTAAGAAAAAGATCAATAGCATATTGCTCAACCACCGCCGAAGGATCGTCAGCGTTGTCATTCTTATTATAAAACTCAGCCGAAAATTCAATACAGCTGTCTATTTCCTTATCAGTAAGCTCTCTGTATTCCCAAGGCTCGTCCATGAAACGCTTTATGTGGTTACGCTTGCCGTGATACTTTTTGCCTTTAAGCTCGATAAGGTCGGAAGCATTGTAAATATAGTCTGAACTGTCCCTATCATACTCGCAGATGATTTTATCACCATAATATTCTTTTATCCAGCTTAGGTTATCATCTGTTACAGAAGATAACCTAAGCGGCTTTCCCTGGGCGGAAACATATTCTTTAAGCTCATCAAAAAGCCTGATATATTTTTCTTTGCCCTCAACGTCTATTTTAACGCCCGCAGGAAATGTAAAATACGGCTGACCGTCCACAAAGGAACAGCTTATATAAAAATCACCATGATGTGTTATTACAGTGTCATTAAGTCTTTGCCACGCCATATTATTTGCAAAGCAATATTCTGCTCCTCTGAAATCTGATACTGCAAGACACTTGGTTATCCATTCTTTGTCCTCAAAACTTATTTTTCTGAAATCAAACATTAAACACACATTACTTTCTATTGATTAACCCCAGAACATCTCCGAAAATCTTATCTTTTGTATAAGGCTCGATGCCGTCGCTGCAAGGAACAATATCCCAAGCCTGTTTCTCAGCGGTAAACAAAGCGGCTTCACGGCATTTTTTAAGATACTCCACATTTGCTTCATGGATATCCTTTTTGCTTTCATCTCCGCCGTATCTTCCCGACATCAGCTTTTGAGATATCTCTATTGGCATATCCAAGAATATCACCTTGTCAGGTCTTGGAAGCCCAAGCTTGTCATACTCGTAATCTTCAAGCCAGCCTATAAAATCTTCCCACTGCTCTTTCGGCAGTTTTGTCATCTGATAAATGCAGTTTGACGTAACATATCTCGCCGCAAGTATAAGACTGCCCTCTTTATAGTCATGCTCCCAAAATTGCTTGTAGCAAGCGTATCTGTCAACAGCGTAAAAGCTTGAAGCTGCGTAGGCATTCACGTCAGCAGGCGTTTTGCCTATTTCACCATTAAGATACATCTTTACCAACGCAGACGACGGATTATCATAGTCAGGAAAGCTTATAGCCTTATGCTTTATGTCATTTTCACTGAAATAAGCAGAAAGCCTTTCAAACTGAGTTGATTTTCCACTTCCATCAAGTCCCTCAAGAACTATAAGTCCAGATCTATTCAACATTATTCATTTCTCCGTAAATTTTCTTTACTTCAGCCATTTTTCCACAGCTCATTGCGCCCTCTGGACACTTGCCTTTCATTACACATGACGGACCTGCGTTCTTGAAAAGCTCAGGAGCGGCCTGCTTGCAAAGTTTGAGCATTTCATCAGCCACAGCCTTTATCTCCCATTGTGCTCTGTTACAGCATCTATGCTGGAAGAAATTAAACAGTGTTCTGACGTTCATTGTCACAACTATCTTTGTTTCACAAGCGTTTGGAAGAACAAATCTTGCGTCCTCGTAGGCTTTTTTCTTAGCCTTGTTAAGTGCGTCCTTTTCAGACATACCCTGCTCTAAAAACGCCTTTTCATGTGTATTTGTAAGTATGTCGGCAATCTTATTATAACACTCAAGTAGCTGATCCATTTGCTTGTCAAATTCAGCCTTTGCTTCTGGCACAGCCTCTATTGATGGTGGTGTGATAAACTCAAAGCCGCTTTCACTTACATAACGCTGGCTTTTTTGAGAGTAAGACGCAATTCTGTGTCTTACCAACTGATGAGAGCAGGCACGGGATATCCCCTCTATGCCAAAAGTAAAAGAAACGTGTTCCATAGGGCTTTCGTGACCAATAGACACGAGCCTTTCAATAAAGCTCTTTGTTTTTTCTTCCGTAAGACCCTCTCTAAGCGAGGCGATATCACTGCTTGAATAGCAAAGTTTTGCAGCAGTAGCAACCACCTTTTCAGGCTCAGGTGTATGGGTAATAAGCTCAACTCTCATCATATATGATCCTTTCCACATATTTTTTATATTATACCATTAAAAAGCCTACAAGTCAACATTTTATTTTAAATCACCCACTATTGCCATTTTAAATGCACAAAAAAGGCAGCAAGCTAACCTACTGCCTAAAATCATTCAATTCACGCCTATCACTGTTAGTAGAAAAAGTATCATCATCACCGCCGATACGCTGCTAAGAACAAGTCCAAATATCACACAGCAAACTGCATTCAGGTCAAAAACTTCATTTCTTTTGCCGTCATATCTGAGCCTACAGACCTTATCGGGTATGTATATCTTTGAGCGCATTACTACCTCACATGGGAATACGTTTGGATACTCACTATCATTAACCTTGTAAAACGCTGTATCAAACTTCTTGCCCTCTGCCCTGCCGAAACGCACAAACTTTCCTTTCACGCTTTTCGTTCCAGTAAGTTTTACAGCAGAGTATACAAAGAAACCCAAAATAGCCAGTAGCAGGACGACAAGAAAAACAATAAACATTATAGGAACTATAACAAAGTCTGCGCCAAGACACATGGCTAGCACAAGAACAACTGTGGCTATGATAACAAATTCCATGACTGTACCCTACAAAAGACTTCTGTAATAGTCGCTAAGACGCTTAGCGTTAGCTTTCAAAAGCTCGTCAGCCTTGCTTTTAACGCTTTCATCTGCAAAAACACCACGCTTTGAAAGTTCAGAAGCCTGCTTGGCAAGGTCTAACGCCTTTTGAAGATCCGTGGCACTGTCAGAGCCTGAATACTCCCTAGCCATCATAAGGCAAGCTTTCGCTTTAAGCGCACATATCTCATCTGAAAATTCGTCATCAGCGTCATACTCTATAACAGCCTTATAGTTCTTGTTTATAAATTCTGTCCGTATACTGATATAGCCCTCTGCGTCAGGGGCGTTTTTGGAGTCGTTTTCATCAGGCAGAAGGGCATTAGGCTCTATCTCCAACACCTTGCAGAGGTATTCAAGGGTCTTTACCGACGGCGTTGCTGAGCCGCTCTCTATCTGACTAAGCATATTGCGGGTTATAAAATCACCCACTACCTCGCTTTGAGTCATTTTCTTTGCAAGCCTTGCCTCTTTTATCCTCTTGCCGAGAGTATTTTTCTCCATTATATCGCCTCACTTTATTTACTGTAAATTTCATTTACTTATATGATAGCAGATAGTAAAACAGATTTCAAGTGTTTAACGAAAAATTTACAATATTTTTGTGCTAAGCCATATCTAAAAAATAATTTTAATTATTGTCGAAAATCTATTGACAAATAAGATAAATGAGTATATAATAAGCGTAAATAATATTTACATTGGAGGTGTAAGCTATATGAATGAATGGTGGGACGGTTTGTCGCTTTTACTTAAAGTGCTGTATTGTATAGCGTTTCCGTCAACGCTTATACTGCTTGTGCAGACTTTGCTTTCTATGTTCGGTTTTCATGATGGTGGAAGCGGTCACGATTTCAGCGACACGTCAGGTCTTGATCTTGATGTTGATGCCAACATCAGCGCTCACGGAGATGTGGATATTGGTCACTGTACACATGATATCGGCTGCGACCACAACGTAGACGGCGGAAACCCTGCGGATTTTGCTTCTATGAGAATGTTCACGCTTCAGACCATAGTTGCTTTTTTCACTGTGTTTAGCTGGTCATCTATCGTTCTTGTAAGCTCAGGTGTTTATCCAGCACTGTCTACAGTTATCGGCTTTGTTCTGGGTCTGGCGACCATGCTTCTTGTGGCAAAGATAGTTCAACTTTCTGCAAGACTTGCTGAAAACGGTACGGCTGATTATAAAAATGCTATAGGAGAAACTGCTACTGTTTATATCCCCTGCCCACCTAAAGACCATGGGCTTGGTAAAGTGAATGTTATGATAAACGGACAGTTAAGAGAAGTCACTGCAATAAACAATGGTGATGAGCTTATAAAGACAGGAACTCAGGTTCGTATTATCGATTTGCAAGGAGATACTGTCGTAATAGAAAAATAAAAGAATTGATAGAACAAAGGGGTGCTAAATATAACGATTCTGTGAAATGACCCGTCTTGAGGTTATTATAATATTATTTGTGTGGGAGGAAAAATTATGGAACCAGTAATCATCATCTGCGTGATAGTCGTTGTGCTTTTTGCGGCAATTATGGCAATACTGTCACGCTACAGAAAATGTCCGTCTGATAAGGTGCTTGTTATCTATGGTAAAGTAGGAACAGACAAGAATGGTCAAGCAAGAAGCGCAAGATGTATCCACGGCGGTGCGGCATTTATCGTGCCAATAATCCAATCTTATGAGTATATGGATCTTACTCCTATATCCATAAATGTGGATCTAAAAAACGCTCTTTCAAGGCAGAACATCAGAATTGATGTTCCATCAAGATTTACTGTTGGTATCTCAACAGAACCAGGCGTTATGCAAAACGCTGCTGAGCGTCTTCTCGGCTTGAAGCTCATGGAAATTCAGGAGCTTGCAAAGGATATCATATTCGGTCAGTTGAGACTTATTATCGCAACAATGGATATTGAGGAAATAAACTCGGACAGAGATAAATTTCTGCTTGCGGTATCAAACAATGTTGAGATAGAGCTTAAAAAGATAGGTCTTAAGCTTATCAACGTAAACGTAACGGATATTACAGATGAGTCTGGATATCTGGAAGCTCTCGGTAAAGAAGCTGCTGCAAAGGCTATCAATGACGCTAAGAAGTCAGTTGCCGAAAAACACAGAGACGGTGAGATCGGTCAGGCAAACGCTCAGAAAGACCAGCGTATCCAAGTTGCTGCTGCAAACGCTTCTGCTATTGACGGTGAGAACCAAGCCAAGATAGAGGTTGCACAGTCAGAAGCCCTCAGACGTGAGCGTGAAGCGGAAGCTCTCAGACAGGCTACAGCCGCTGAAGCTGTTCAGGCAGCAAAGGCAAAGCAGGAAGCTTACATAGCTCAGCAATCCGCCGAGCAGACGAGAGCCGAACTTGAAAAGGCTACACAGACCGCCGATGTTATCGTAAAGGCTCAGATCTCAAAGCAGCAGGCCGAGATCGAAGCTGAAGCACAGGCTGAGGTAGTAAGACGTAAAGCAAAGGGTGAGGCCGATGCTATCTTTGCAAAAATGGAAGCTGAAGCAAAGGGCAATCAGGAAATACTCACAAAGCAGGCAGAAGGTATGAGAAAGCTTGTTGAAGCAGCAGGCGGAGATGCTAATGCAGCCGTCAAACTCATAGTTGCTGATAAGCTTGAAGAGCTTATCTCTATTCAGGTAGAAGCTATCAAGAACATTAAGATAGACAAGATAACCGTGTGGGATACAGGTGCAGGTGCAGACGGAAAAGGCTCGACAGCAAACTTTCTAAGCGGACTTATGCAGTCAGTTCCTCCACTGAACGATCTGTTCAAGCAAGCAGGAATGTCACTCCCTGATTTTCTTGGCGAGGACATACAGGAAGCTTTGAAAAAGTCACAGGAAGAAGCAGTAAAGAGAGCAGCCGAGGCTGATAATGCAGGAACTCTCGACCCAAAAGATGTTGAGGTAATAGAGCCTGAGAAATAATTAATTTGACCTCCGTAGTTTAACGATTGCGGAGGTCTTTTGGTATAAATAAAAGCGAGTTTCAACATCATGAAACTCGCTTTTTATGTTCAATATGGTTCAACGACTACTGCTCTGCCCTCTTTCAAGGACCTTTGTACATCAATAAAACGCTGATTTTTGCTGCCCATAAATTTCAACTCAAGGCTTCGCTGTGACAGAATAAATGGTCCGTCAACAAGATAATCAAGCTGACTAAGAAGCTCCATATAGCCGTTTTCAGCGTTAGCGTTTGCAATTAGATATTCATAAGTATATCCAGTGAAAGATATGACATTCAGCGGAAATCTATTAAAGGCTTTTATCCTTCCTGCAAGTTCTGCTAACGGTTTGCACTGACAGAAAGGCTCACCGCCACTGAACGTCACACCGTCAAGAAGCGGGTCTTTTATTATCTCATTGTAAAGCTGGTCTGTGTCAACGACAATGCCACCGTTAAAATCATGTGTCTGCGGATTATGACAACCCTCACAGCCGTGTGGACAGCCCTGCGTAAAAATAGTGAACCTAAAACCCGGTCCGTCTACGATAGATTCACCGACAGTGCCTGCTATCCTAAGTTCCATGGCTAATTGTCACCCTCACAGCAGACTTTTGCACGAGGTATCCTCTCATGTATCACCTTGCTGTGTTCAGCCTCAGAACGTCCACACTTCGGGCATTTGTCACCTATTATTCCAGTATATCCGCAAACAGGATCACGGTCAACAGGGTGGTTTATTGAGCCGTAGCCTATGCCAACCTCTTTCATATATCTTACGACTTTCTCGAATGCAGAAAGATTGTTCAGCGGATCGCCGTCAAGCTCGATATAGCTTATATGGCCTGCATTTGTAAGAGCATGGTAAGGAGCTTCTATTTTAAGTTTCTCAAACGCTGTTATCGGATAGTAAACAGGTACATGGAAAGAATTGGTATAATATTCCCTGTCAGTAACTCCTGCTATCTCGCCATAACGTTCTCTATCCATTTTAACAAATCTGCCAGAAAGTCCCTCAGCAGGCGTTGCAAGCAACGAGAAGTTAAGACCAGTACGCTTTGTTTCCTCGTCCATTCTTGCTCTCATACGTGAGATTATCTCCAAGCCAAGCTCTCTTGCTTCTTCACTTTCACCATGGTGCTTGCCAGTAAGCACTTTAAGACACTCAGCAAGACCGATAAAGCCCACTGAAAGCGTGCCATGCTTTAGCACTTCTTCAAGTGTATCGTCAGCCGTAAGCTTCTCTGAATCGAGCCATATGCCCTGACCCATGAGGAACGGATAATTTCTCACACGCTTTGAACACTGTATCTTAAATCTGTGCATAAGCTGGTCGATACAAAGATCCATAAGCTCATCAAGGCTGTCAAAGAAAGCACCGATATTACGCTGTGCTTTTATGCCAAGTCTAGGGAGATTAATGGTAGTAAAAGAGAGGTTTCCTCTTCCTGTTACTATCTCACGAGTAGGGTCATATGCGTTACCGATAACTCTTGTGCGGCAACCCATGTAAGCTATCTCAGTGTCAGGATTGCCTTCCTTGTAATATTGTAGATTGAAAGGAGCGTCGATAAATGAAAAATTCGGGAAAAGACGCTTCGCTGATACACGGCAGGCGAGCTTGAAAAGGTCATAGTTCGGGTCATCAGGATCAAAGTTCACGCCCTCTTTTATCTTGAAAATATGTATAGGGAAAATAGGCGTTTCACCATTGCCAAGTCCTGCTTCCTCTGCAAGAAGAATATTCTTTATAACAAGTCTGCCCTCGATAGAAGTATCAGTACCATAATTTATGGAGCTGAAAGGCGTTTGAGCGCCTGCACGGGAGTTCATGGTATTAAGATTATGGATAAGCGCTTCCATTGCCTGATATGTGGCTCTGTCAGTTTCTTTCAAAGAGTTTTTATATGCAAAACTCTGTATCTTCTTCACTATGGGTGCGTCAACAAAATTCACAAGAAACTGTGCTTCAGCCTCTTGATAGCCGTTATCATTGGCGAGAGTGATCTTTAAACCCTGCTCATCAAGCATTTCAGTTATTTTCTTTGCAATGCTCTGAGCATCAGAAACTTCACCAAGGAGAGCAAGACCCCTGCCGATATTATCACGATAGCGGTGTCTGAACGTCTTTCTTACGCCCTCAGCCATATCATAATCGAATTTAGGAAGAGATTGACCACCGTGTTGGTCGTTCTGATTTGATTGGATAGCAATACAAGCAAGCGCCGCATAGCTTTGTATATCATTTGGTGTACGCAAAAAACCATGACCTGTAGAAAATCCCTTATCAAAAAGCTTTGTAAGGTCTATCTGAGTACAAGTGGTGGTCAGTGTATAAAAATCAAGGTCATGAATGTGGATATCGCCCTCCTGATGAGCCTTTGAATGCTCTGGAGCAAGAACATACATCTCATTGAACTCCTTAGCACCCACAGAGCCGTATTTAAGCATTGTACCCATTGCGGTATCGCCGTCTATATTAGCATTCTCACGCTTCAAATCGTTATCTTTCGCTGATTGGAAAGTAAGATCCTCATAAACTTTCATAAGACGGGTATTCATTTCTCTTGCACGAGTCCTGTTTGAGCGGTAGAGTATATAACTTTTTGCAGTATCAGCCATGCCTTCCTCGATAAGTACACGCTCAACGCAATCCTGAATCTCTTCAACAGTAGGCATATCAAGGTGTTTTTCCATAAGCTTATCAACAACTTTACCAGAAAGCTCCAAAGCTTCCTCATAGTTATCCTTGCCCACAGACTGAGCCGCCTTGTATATAGCGCCAGCTATTTTCTCAATATTGAAAGTTACAGTACGTCCGTCACGCTTTTTTATCTTGATTATCACAATACCGCCTCCGATTTTCCCAATTTATCCTTATATTTTTTTATATTCTCACAACTCGCACCGCAAATCACAACATATTGTATAAAAAGCAGTGCTTAATACAAGTATATAGTATAAGTGACGCAAAGTCAAGGCGTTATACAACAAAATGTGACTTTGTTATTTGTATTAAATGCACAAAGCCACATTTTCGTCAGATATTGATTTCAGGTGTCAAGTAAAATGCTTTTAGCTGTAATGCGGTCGAACTTTACAATGCGTAACACAACATAGTTTAGTTTTTAATGCTGTAAAGCGAGCTAACTTGTCATCTTATGCATTTTCAAGTGCTGCTCCATGCCTCTTAAATGTCGTAAATAAGCGAATTTTGCAAGTGCGTAAAGCACTTTAACTTGTCGAGCTTTTAAGTTTTGCACTATGCTGCTGAACTACTCTCAGCGCTCTCGTAAGTGTAATCATGAGTAACTACAGAGCTGCCTGTTTCATTTTCAAGTACCTCTTCGAGAGTAGTATTCATCATGTAGGCACAGAAAGATATCAGCATTACAAAAAAACTCACTATCAACACAATATCCAATCTATAACCATTTTTCTTCTTTTTGTTATCGTTCATAAGATCTTCTCCAAAATATGATTTTAATACCATTATACTATATCCCTCTGCCTTTTTCAAGCCAAAATGACAAAATCGCAGATATTTTTATACCATACACACTGCCATGTGATAAATGCACAAAAGACAATTTCTTTTATTGTTTAATTTTTGTTTTTATGTAGGTTTGTCAATCATATTGGACACTATTATTAAGAAATTCGATAGGCGAAAACCA
>NZ_QTXU01000034.1:0-21665 GCF_003461785.1 Ruminococcus sp. AM43-6 | reverse complement strand
TGGTTTTCGCCTATCGAATTTCTTAATAATAGTGTCCAATATGATTGACAAACCTACATGTGGAATTTTGGCTATTTCAACTTTGCTTGTGATAAATTAAAATCTTTGCTTAAGAAAAGACTTAACGAGAAAAGAACAAGAATAGGGGAAAGTATAGACATCACTGTCATGCCCAATATTTCCATGCTTTAACTTTATACCAAAACTTATATCTTCGTATTTATCGGAGAATATAAGTATTTTCATTGATTTCATTTTGAGATTTCACTTCAATGGGAACAAGATTATTAACAGTGCGCAAGAAAAAGTCTTGTTCCAATTAGCAATTATCTTTTCCGTCATTTCATCAAGTGAACTGAACGGTCTGTGATCAAAACCTATTATGTTCTTGTGTCCGATATGCAGGTCTGACGTATAAAATTTTTTTGGTGCTAAAATATTCGATGATTCTGACAAAACATCCACCTGCTTTGGGTCATTATACTGCTCCATTTTCTTCGTGTTCAGCGGAATAAGTATTTATACACTTTCTGAACGTCCCCCAGGTCAATTTCCAAATCACTGGTATATGTACGACATCATCCTTAAATGTAACACTGCCGGGCAAGACCACATAGTCCACCGCCGGGTATCTGTCGTCCGATAATGCGGCCGACACTGTGCATTTCCTAACAGGTTCACTTTCACACGTTATCTCTACTATACAATTAATGTCAAAGCAATCTAAAAATTCTTCTAATCGCATTGCATTTTTCCTTCTTTCTTTTCTGCCGTAAGGGTTTTTATTGCGTCTATTATTTCTCCAGTCCTCGTGTACCAATTTACAAGCTCATTCTTTTCTATAAGATCTCGTATGATCGGCTTGACCACAGGATAATAATCGTTTCGTATGCATATGTGATTGCCAAAGCCCTCATATAAGTGCGTATAATTTTCCGGTGGCTTTGTGTGCTTGAAGTTCCTTTCGTCCTTACTGAGGTAGAACACGAACTCAGTTCTGCATGATTCATCTGATTCAGGACCATTCCAATAGCAATCATCTAACGCAGGAAAATACTCCTTGACCTTTGAATATGGCATTTCTTCAGAAAAGAAAAGCGAGAACTCCTCACCTTCGGCTGTGATAAATTCCATAAGATTGCCGACCCCCATAGCACCAGGCTCGGCAAGAGTAAAGAACGCTATGTCTTTAAACATTTCCTTTGTATATTCTTGATTTTTTACGTTTGCCAATTTCATATCCACCTTTCATATCACTCTTCATAACCATATGGTTCTAATGGTATTTGCCAGTTTTCCGTTACTTGATAATATTCATCTTTGTCAGTATCGACCAGCAGTATGGGGAGTATGCCGTTTGTCAGCACATCGCCGTCAATATAAATGTGGCTATCTCCATCGTAATATATATCGTGAAAATCGCTGTCGTCTGCGATCTCAGAGGTGTATATATGCCCTGCCACGACTTTCTTATCAAGCCCAGCTATCTTGCCAAGCTGATGTGGATATTTTTGCAAAAATTCATATTCGCTTGTTTCCCACTTCCACTCATCGGCTGCTTCTTCGTTGATACCTGCGTGGACAAATATCGTATTGCCCTCAACATAATACTTCGGCAAATTTTCCATCCAGCGGATATATTTAGTATCGCAATGGTCTTGATCACTTAAATAGCCTACATACACATTGTCGATACTAGAAAAGCCCTCCAGCACAAAATCTTCGTGATTTCCCATTAGTGTGATAACTTTATCTGTTCCGTATTTCGCCTGTAGATTCATTATCTTATCAAACACCTGTCGACTTTCATCGCCGCCGTGGATATAGTCGCCAAGCAAGACAAGCTTTGTATCCGGCTCTTCAAGATGTTCCAAAATGATATCCAGCGCATAAAGAAAAGGTATAAAACAGCCGTGTATATCGCTTATTGCATATATTTTCAATAAATATGACCTCCTATATTATAATTTTCTCATCAAAGTCCCAGATCGCTGATATCAAGCAGCGTTCTTTTCTGGCGGTGATCGTTTTTTATGGTCTCAAAACAGTATACCAAAAGCTCTTTACTATCTTCATCTGCAAGATATTCTTTGTACTTTTCTCTGATGTCGGCAAGAGAGAATTTTATACATATAGGCTTCTCGTTCTCGTTACATTTTTCAACCAGCAGATAGCCTTTTATCTTGCAGGCGTCGGAAAAGCGTTGTGCGTCAAATATGCGCATTTTATCACGGACTTCACAGGCAAGCAAGTTGAGCAGATATTCGTCAGAAACAGTTTTCGCTGCCGCATAGTCACATCTGCCAAGCGTTCCTGTGCCGTTTCTAAAAAGCCCCAAAGCCTTATGAACGTTCGGTTCGATCTTTTTGCGGATATCCTCAGCTGTTAAATTTGATGAGTCACGCTCGCTTAAATGCTCTCTGTAAAGCTTGTGGAAAAGCTCAGCATTGGGGTCTTTCATAAATCTTTGCACGGCGTTATCGACTTCTTCCCTGCCCTCTTCATCATAGAACATATAGCGCATATCTAGTTTATCTGCCACATCTTCTGCTAAGATCAGCATTTTCTCAATATCTGTTTCAGTAATAAATTTCACTTGCCATTGCACCTCATTGTATTGCCTAAAGACTGCAAAAACTGATATCTTGCGCATAATTCGGCGCTGTGGTATAGGCTATTATGTCTTTGCCAAACCTTTCCTTGTTCCAATAAACGCCGAGCCATTCTTTACTTCCATTGTTTTCTCTGAATACCAGATAATGTTCATCTGCTTCGTGAATGCGCACTCCTGCATATACCATCATTTCGCTTCTCACGGCTCTTGCAAATATTTTCAAAAGATACTCATCGCAAACGCTTTGTGCGGCGGCATATACAGCAGGAACACCGTGGTGAAAGATCAGTCTGCCATCTCTAAATAGTCTGACAGCGATATCGTTTATCTGCTCAGTCGCTTCGAGTATCTCTGCGCAGGAATATTCTTCAACCTCGGTGATCATAACGTCTCTTCGACAAAGAGATACAAGCAGCGGAACATTATGAAGATATCTGGAAGTGTGATATATCATCAGATCTCTGACGATCGTCTGGGCTAGGTCATACATCTTGTCGATATCTTTTTCCGTGATATAGTTTATCTCTTTACAAACGTTTTCAAGGTAAGCACGTGAATAGAAAATATCCTCATCATTAAAAGCTTTGATAGTATTCTGTATCTGTTTCTCAGAAAAACCAAAATACGTCATCTCATATAAAACCAACGCTGTGAATTTAACATCACCATACTTTGCAATGCTTGCTTCATCGACGGTATAACCTAAGACCTCATCCCAAGGAACCGCCTCTATGCTGTAAGTTTCGTTATTCGATCTATCGAGCAGATAAACATTATAAAAATTTTCGCCCTCTTCCTGTGCTTCTTTAAGCTCCTCAATATATAAAACTTCATTGTCCGATTTGTTGGGAGTTATCTGAGGCAAAGCCTTTATAGTCTCTCTTATCCTCTGATTGGCAGAGCATTTTTCAGAGCTTTTGATCATCGCTAAAAATTCGCTGACAACCTTAAATTCATCGCAGCTTTGGAGCACTTGATAAAAGTACATCATATCTCCCCCATTATCAGTCTGAATCATTCATGTCAATAACATAATCATTTATCGAAAGCCACGCCACTATATTTTCTTTCCCCATATAGAAACACCCCTGTTTGAAATACCCTGGCTCATCATCTGGGTTGTAGGCATGCGAATGCCAAGTTGCTACGTCTAACCCGCCATTCTTATATAGCACGACACAGCCTGTCATATCCTCTGGTTTTTTCTCCTTTAAATTTATAAACTCCGACAATGGAATATTCAACTTCTTCTTTGACATTAAAATAACCTCTCCTCTTATAATCACATATCCTACAACTCATTCATATAGTTTTGTGTGTATTTACCCCAACAGCTTAGCATTTCATCATCTGAAAACTTCCCATCATATAGATAGTCCTTCAATTTTCTTTCCGCCTTTACAATCTCATCTAGGTTCGTTATATTCTTTGGGTCGCTCTTTATTACTTCAAATATTCTTTTCAAAGCGTGTGTGTAGCCCTTTTGACCATAGGCTTCTCTACCTTCTTCCCTTATCTTTGGTTGTAAATTATGTGTAACTATATGTGAGACAGTTTCATCTATCCAGGACATCTGGTGATTAAAAGACATTCCAAAAAAGCTATCCTGAACACGACCGCTTTCCATGCTGCCCACTCCTCGTCTTTCATACGCATCTTCTCTATATTTATAGTATAACACGCTTTTACCGTTACGTCTAGAACGTTATTTATCACATATCAAACTATTTATAATCCAGCAAACGGCACTTATAGTACCATAATAATGATCACGGTATAATCAAAACGAGCGTACACCAAATCGGTATACGCTCGTTTTGTCAAAAAGCTATTACTCTGAAATATATTTTTCAGCCTTTTCCTTGAACCTCTCGTGAATTTCTTGATTTCTTTCTTCGACAACTTCGTCAATAAGCTGTGAAAATGTATTATTGATATTTACCTTGAGAAGTTCCTGCGTCTTTGTTGACAGAAAATAATCAAAGCATATCTCGGAAATGCATTTGAAAATATGTTCGTATTTTTCTTCAGGCTTCATACTATCCCAGCCTTTTTCCGCACACTGCGAAATCATAGCTCATATCGTCCCTGTCAGGAGAACTGTAGCCAAGCTCCTCCGGAACATCAGGCACGCCCTGCTGTGCTTCGCTTTCAAAAGCGGGTGGAACAAACTCTGCTTTGGGCTTTGTCTGCGGTCTGCAAAGTGCATATATCATAACAAGCAGCGTCACCGCAAAGCAAACCGCCAGCACAGATACTATCAATTTGCCGTCATCTTTTTTGCTTATTCATCATGAGACCCCTGAATCGTCAAAACTTATTATCTTCTCTGCGATTTTTCCGCAACTATCCAGTTTTCACCGCTCTGAGTTATAGTAAACTTCTCGCTGTCAACAAAGTCGGTCGGGTCAAAATTATATGTGCCTGCAAGAACGTGAGGCAGATATTTGCTGTTTGGATTTTTGTAGATCGTACTTGAAATATTTGTAGTACCGCTGATATTTACTGTACCTGTATTATTGATAACTACGCTTTTATTCGCATCTTCATTTGTAAGAGTGCAGTCAGTTATATTTGCAGTACCCCTCGAAACATAAACAGGAGTATATTTTGTGGATATCTTACAGCCTATAAGATTTGTTGTGCCGCCCTGCACCATTATCGGACCTTCATCGCCGTTAAGAGTGCCGTTTTTGATAGTACAATCTGCGCCATTGTTCATTATCTGTCCTGTGATAGTGTGACCGTTAAGGTCGAGTTCGATAACAGTGTTCTTTTTGCAGTTTATGCGGCTTTTCAGTGTGATATCGTCATCAAGCTTTATCTTTCCGCCTGCTGCCACTGCGCTAACAAGGTCGTTATATGATGAAACTGTTTTTACATCTGTATCTGCATTTTCCGAAGCTTCTGCAATATTTACCGCTACGTTTCCTACTTTTGTAAGAGCGGTAACATCTGATGAAAGCTCGCCGCTTAGGGTAAGAGCCGTGCTTACTGTAAGACTTTCATCATTAACAGCCTTGCCCTCGGCTGTGGGTATGGTAAATTCGTCATTTGTGAATGTGCCTTTTACAACGCTGTATTCATCAAGAGGCTGGTATGTAAGATCAACGTCGATTGCCGCATTGGAATGGTTTGTAACGCTTATATCATTGCCCTTTGCTGACCATTCGCACTTGGTATCAATGTCATATTCGTGGGTTTTAGCGTTCCAAGTCTTTGTTCCGTTCACGCTGTATGTGAACTCCATTTCGCCCCACACAACGTCGGCACTGATAGTTTTTGAAGTCTTGATATCCTCAACATACTTTGCATTTACGCCGATATCCTTTTTGATGTCAGCGTCATCAGCCGCCGCTGCAAACGCCGCCGTGCTGAGTGTTGCCACAAGTGCAAATGCCATTGTGATAGAAATTGTCTTTTTCATAAGTGAGTTCTCCTTTTTTATAATTGATTTTTTTTACTTACATATTTGGTGTTTCGCCGTATCCGTCCCACCTGCCGTCAAGTCCAATATATCGTCCGTCAATAGTGGTGTTCTTTGCTATTGAACCGTCTCAGTCAAAATAGTACCAATCATCATTCACTTTGACCCAATCTGAGTGCAATTTTCCGTCATCACCAGAATAACGCCCATCATTTCCACCGTCATTGAACCAACCTCTGACAAGCTTGCCGTCTTCATCGGCATAATACCATTCAGTTCCGCCGTCCTTAAACCAACCTGTGACCAATTTGCCGTTCTTATCATAATAGTACCAATCGCCGGTTTCCTCATCCTTATACCAGCCTGTTATCGTACTGTCGCCTGCATCTCCCGAATCATCAGTGGTAACATTCACTGTAACCGTGCCGACCGTCATGCTTTCAAAATGCGCTGTCGGTTTACCCGACAAAGTAAGTTTGCTGTTTCGGCTTTCTGAAATAGGCACTATTAGCTTACTGCTTGAAAAATAGCCTTTTATCTCGTCCATGCCCTCTGCTTGTTTGTATGAAAAATCCGCCATAACACCCACATTCCCTGTGTTTGTCAAAGTAAAATTTCCGCCGCTGTCAGACCAACCGCCACCTTTATATGAGTGGGTCTCAGGATCCCACTGCCCGTCTGTATAGGTAAACTCCAAAGAGTCCCAAGTGATGTCGATGCTCACCTGCACTTTTGAGTCAGAATTATCCGCAGATGCAGAAACAGGCACTAACAACGCCGTGGCAATTCCCATAGCTGCAAAAAAAGCTTTTACCTTTTTATCCATATTTCACCTCTCTTCATCTGACATTATGACAGTCGCCATAGTGTCCACCATTGCTCACTCAACTGTTTCAGTATCATAGCTCATCGTCTACACAAGCACTTTCGCTGAATTTTCTATTATTCTCATTTTCATTGTTTAACAAGCATCTCTAATTAACAGCATGAATATTTATAATAATTATCTATGATTCTTAACAAAAAGTCAATAATATTTGCACAAACGGCAAAAAAGTTGCACAAGCGGTAGGTAATTTGGTGTATGGAAAGCAAAGCCTCCCACAGAAACAATTTCCATGGGAGGCTTATTATTATATCAAATATTTAATTATCTCACTCATCGTCCTCTCCCACAGCCGAAAGCTTTTTATATCGGCGGTGTTCGATTATCTGCTGTTTGTGCTGTTCAAAATACTCGTCATATCTGTTTCTGCCAAACTTTGCTATCAGCTTATGATTATAATTCATAAGCTTAGCCGTAAATTCATCACTATCAGCGTAATACAAATTAAGAAAATCATTATGATCATATCTTTGACCCTTTCGGTCAAAATCAAGCAAGTCAAGAAGCATTGCGGCATTAAAATCTATTTTCAGATCCTTATGGCTAAGGTTTTCTGCCTTTTCATCACCCACCATATAAACATGATACAATTCCGTTTCAGCAATAAATCTGTATTCATAGCCACCCTCTTTGTTCTTTAATGAAGCGGTGATAATTGCTGTTTTACTCTTGATATCATTATTGAAAAGACCCTTTATACGGCTGAGCAAACGATATGTTTCATAAAACTTCTTCTCTTTTATATCTCCACGAAGAATGTTTTCCTCAGAATCCTCCTTGCTGAAAGACTTATTTCCAGCTTCGCTTTCAAACAATGCCTTTGCCGCAACAGCGTTCCAATAATTTTTCACATATACGCCCTGACCATTATCCTGATCCTGCTCTACTCTGAAATATCCGCCCTCAGGATAAATAGAAAAGGTCGTTTTGTCAAGCTTTTGCGAGAGGCTGTGCCTTTTTACATCGGCGGCAGCACCACGGACGCTGACGATAATAACATTTCCAACTATTCTTATAATGCCTATGGCAAGATTGGCGGCTATCACAAAAGGCAGAATAAAGCCCCATGTAACAGCAAAGGTCGCACGCAGGGCAATAAGGATTATCCACAAAGGTCCCCATATGGTCATACCTAGATCGACCTCGTATTCCTCACGGGTCATCTCATCTTCAAGGAGGACAACTTTTGAAAAGTTATTATACACAGAACCAAACACATTGAAGCCCTTTCGCCCTATCCTAAACGGAAAGCCTGCCGCAAATATCCAGCAAAGTACGCCTGAGATAAGTGCAGTGAGCCAATAGTATTCAAAATATTTTGCCTGCTTGAAGCTTATCTGCTTGTTCAGGACTTTATTCACAGGCTTTTGCAGTGGAGTTACTTTACTAAAGATATTTTTCAGGCTGTTATCAATATCAGTATACGAAGCCTTTTCCCCGTCTTTGACAACGCCAAAGGCACTTCCCACAGTGACGGTCTGCTTTGAGTTTTCAGCTATGTACTTATCATATCTGTCATCGTTTCCTGCTATCTTAGGTATAGCAAAGGTCACAATGACAAGTGCGATCACAAGTATCACAAACTGCATCAGGGCTGTAACAATATTTTTCATTTTCCATATGTTCCTTTCAAACATGATCTTCTAAATACATTATAATATATTGGAAGGGATTTGGCAAGAAGTATCATAAGAATTTTTCGCCATCATAAAACAAACAAAATGCTCTGCGGAATCACACTCTCCGCAGAGCATTTTGTTTTAGTATAGCTTTCCGTTTTTCTTGTAACCACCGTCAGCCTCAGAATATTTAAGGCACATAAACTGCCACTTGTAATTCCATTGTGGACTGTCATAAACCTTTTCTCCGACTTCCAGCAGATAAGTCACTCCGTCTATCTTTATCTCGCCCCAGAAGTGCTGTCCTCCGCCCTTGCGGTTGCCCATAACAAGGTTTGCGTCATAGCCGAGATAAACCATCATTTCCACCAGTGCGCCATTGTAATCAGAACATTGACCTTCTTTGTAAACAAAGATATTCTTGCTATGCGAGCCTGTTGGTATCCTGCCATATTTCAAATTCTTTCTTATCCAGTCCGCAGTATATTCGATCTTCTTTGCCGCCGACCAATCTTTCTTGAAATGCTTTGAGGCAAAGTTTTTAAGTATCTTCTTCTCCTCTGCTGTAAGAGTGTGCGTCGAGGTCTTTGTTTTCTTGCCCTGAACGTTGTAGATCTTATAAGTGCTGTGGCTCTTCTTTGTTGCCGCATTAAGTCTTGAAACAGTGTTTATCTTGCATTGGATACCCGTCCAGCTACTGTAAACCACCTTTCCGTTTATGGTCTTATAAGCCCTCATTTTGAAGTGATAATTCTTTGAACCTGAAAGGTCTGATTTTGTATAAGAGGTTGTGCTGTTCTTTGTTATCTTCTTGAGCTGAACATAATCATTATAGCAATCCTTTGGCATACTATAATAATCGTTATGTGGGATAGTCCACTCATCGCCCTTGCACCAGTATATCTGATATCCATCAGCCTTTGTGTTCTTCTTCCAGCTTATCGTGACTTTCTTATTATAAGCCTTTACCGTCATTTTTGGTGTGGATAACTTCGTGTTGCCTTTTACTGTTATATAAGGGCCGGTCTTAGAGTTGTATTCAAGCTTTACGGCATAAGTATAACTCGTTGCCTCTGAAAGCTTCTTGTCAGTATAGCTTGTGGAACTCGTGACCGTCAGACGCTTGTAGATCTTTTTCTTTGGATCATAGCGATAAACCCTGTATTTGCAATTGCCGATCTTGTTCCAGCTAAGCTTTACAGAAGTGGTAGAGTCAGCGACAGCCTTAAATCCCTTTGGCTTTCCAAGGATGATCTTGAATGTTGTCGAAACAGGGTACCTGCTTTCGTAGTTTCCGCCAAGAGTAACAACAGCGGTCGCAGTGCCTATATTTGTGTTATTGTAATATGTTACAGTATAGTCGGAACTCTTGATCATATTTCCGTCCGCCTTGACAAAAAGGCTCGGTCTGACAGCTTTGCCGGTATAATCCACATCAGCTATCTTTAGTATCTCGACCTCAGAAACAGCTTTCGGGCTGATAGTGAAAGGCACTGTCACATATCCTGTATAGCCGTTCATTCCTGCTATGGTCATATAGCCTGTTCCGGCATTCACATTGTTTGTGTATGATACATTATAATCAATGCCACGTCTTAGCACCGCACCACTAACTGTAACAACAGGTGCAGGAGTCTGAGCGCAGCCTGTGTAGGTGCAGCTAGTATCCACAGAAATATTCTCGCTGGATATTTCAGCCTCTACAACGCTATACTCAAAGGAATCGGTTCCATTAAAGTTGCCGATACCTTTAATATAAGCATAATGCCAGCCAAGCTCGCCACAGTCGTCCTCATATTCGATCTCATAGTCTACGCCCTCAGCAAGCACAATATCATTGTATGTAACAATAGGTTTTGGCTGAACAGGTTTACCGGCACAGTAGCTCTGCTCATACTCGCAGTCAATATCCGCACGGTAAATATCAGTTGGCACAATATTGAAATTCTTTGTAAAGCTTCCTGTGTAATTACCTATACCAGTGAAAGTAGCCGTTGCAGTACCTACGTTTATGTTGTTCTCATAAGTAACAACATAGTCCTCGTCCTCAGTGAGCCGGTAATAGTTGTTGGTATCCATAAGTGAATAGCCATAAAGCGTCTTTTCCGTGCCGTCATACGTCTGATCGCCTTCATACCAACTGCTATACATATCCTCAGTCAACTGAATGGCTTCATCGTTCTCCGACGTATAAAGACCGACTTCCTCTCCGCCAGCGGGAATTTGCTCCTCTGCCTCAGCTCCAAAGCATACCACTGCACTTTGCAGTGCAAGACACACTGCCACTGCCGTCGTAAGCGTCCGCTTAAATAACTTCATATTATTTTTTCCTTTCCGCTATAATTTTCCTACATATTACTAATTTTATCACAAAGATGTGACAATGTCAAGAAAAAATACAACAAATAGAAAGCCTCATGACATTCAGTTAGATCGTGAAGTGGAGGATGTAAAATACGGTGATACCACACAAGAATAAGGAGGTCTGATTATGATCTCTGAATTTGTACGAGAACAAAAAAAGATATATTCTGACGGCTTGATAGAATCAATATAAAGGAAATTTTATATCGGTATATATGCTCAACGCAGCGTATATACCGATTTTTGTTTCAAAAAGTTTCTTAATTTTCCGAAATTTAAAAGCAGAATTTTGTGTATATACAACATATTATACTGCATATGTGATAAAAATTAGTCATATTGTTCAATTAATCTACGAAAAATTGTGCTAAAATACGAAAATTATTTGTGTAAACGTTTTACTTAAATATTTAAGTTGACTTATTTTACTTTTAATAATATAATGTTTTACGTTGACAGAGTTAAGGCAGCAACGCACGAGGATAATACGGTGCTGCCTTAGAATACCGGTATAAAAAAATAATTGTATAAGAGGAGCTTTTTATGGTACAGAACAAAACTTTTTCTGCAAAGGCATTACAGACTTTTGTTGCTGTAATGTTTGCCGTAATAACCTGCTTCGGTTTTATGACAACACCGACCGCAGAGGCGGCATCAGGATTTTATGTAAGCGGTACTAGTATCTATGACGCTAGCGGAAACAAGTTCGTTATGCGTGGCGTGAACATTGCTCATGCATGGTACACAGAGAAGACTGAAACTTCTATCAAGGGCGCTGCAAACAACGGCGCAAATACCGTAAGAGTCGTACTTGCAAACGGCTCAAAGTACACAAAAACAAGCGCACAGGAAGTAAAGAACATCATCAGCTGGTGCAAGTCAAACAAGCTGATATGCATTCTTGAAGTACATGACGCAACAGGCAGCGACAGCACTTATGATCTTAACAAGTGCGTTGACTACTGGAAGGAAATGAAGAACGTTCTCAGCGGTACTGAGAAATATGTTATCGTAAACATTGCAAACGAGTGGTGCGGCACATGGAACGGAAGCGCATGGGCTGACGGCTACAAGTCCGCTATCCAATCTGTAAGAAACGCAGGCATTACAAATATGCTTATGGTAGACTGCGCAGGCTGGGGACAGTATCCTGACAGCATCAAGGATTACGGTAAGTCTGTTTTCAACGCAGACTCACAGAAGAACACCGTATTCTCCATTCATATGTATGAATACGCAGGCGGAAACGCGTCAACTGTAAGAAACAACATTGATAACGCACTCAACATCGGTGTGCCTGTTGTTATCGGCGAGTTCGGCGGTCAGCACACAAACGGCGACGTTGATGAGGCTACTATCATGAGCTACTGCACAAGCAAGGGCGTAGGCTATCTTGGCTGGTCATGGAAGGGCAACAACTCTGACATGAGCTACCTCGACATTGCAAACTCATGGGACGGCTCAAGCCTTTCTTCATGGGGAAATACACTTATCAACGGCTCAAACGGAATTAAGGCAACTTCTAAGACCTGCTCAGTTTACAGCGGTTCAGGAAGCTCTTCCGGCGGTTCTTCTTCAGGAACTTCACCAGATTCTAACGGCGGAGTTCTCGGACTTGACGGAACATATTACATCAAGAACGCACTCAGCGGCAAGTATCTTGACGTATACAAGGCAAAGGCTGACAATGGCACAAACGTTCAGCAGTACAAAGGTACAGGCGGAAACAATCAGAAATTCAAGCTTGTAAGCGACGGAAACGGCTATTACACTATTTACACAGGTGCATCAAATTACAAAAGCTGTCTTGATGTATACAACTGGAGCAGGGACAATGGTGCTAACATCAACCAGTGGCAGTATCACGGCGGTGACTGTCAGAAATTCCAGCTTGTAAAGATCGGCGACACTTATGCTATCAAGACAAAGATCTCAGACTGCTACTCATGCCTTGACGTTTACGAACAGAACACAGCTGACGGAGCAAACATTAACCAGTGGAGCTACTGGGGCGGAAAGTGCCAGCTTTGGTATCTTGAATCAACATCAGGTTCTTCCTCATCTTCATCTTCTTCAAGCAGCTCAGGCAGCAATTACAAATCGATCTTCTGGGGTTCTTCAACTGCTTCAGCATGGGGTCAGGCTGCTTCAGCAATGACTTCAAAGAATGGCGGAAGCTTCAACGCATATGACATTCAGTCAAACGGCTACTTCTACGTTGAATACTCAGGAACACAGAATCAGGTAGAATTTGTTCTTCAGAGCTGGTCAGGCGGAGCAGAGTGGGCAAAGGTTTCACCAAGCGAAACAGGCACAGCAAACGGACACTACTACGCAAAGTATTCTTACAACAACTGCAAGTCAGCATTCGGCACTTCCGATTTCGGCGGAAAGCTGGATCAGATCCATGCAGGTGCAGCAAACGGCACAGTAACGATCTACTCTGTATGCTACTGCTGGTGATCTAAGATTTTTTTCAGACTTCATACTGTTTAACAGCGGTATGAAGTCTTTTTTATGCAAAAAAGTTTTAACTGTACCTTTGATTTTCTTCCTTCAAAAAACAAAAAATCAGAGCCTACTGTTATTTATGAGTTGCCTGTACGGATTGTTCGCTTTAAAATATCAGATGACAGCTATGAAGTAATTGCTACAAATTTATCTGAAGATCTTTTTTCTTCTGATGACCTTAAATACACCGTGGGGCTTAGATATTTTCACGCAATTTTATTTCTTGATTTTATTAGCTTAATGATATTGATAGAAAGCCATGCGAGTTTTTCTTAGATTGTTTGGATCTCTATCACGAATTTTCCTTCGGAGTTCACCTTCAGACGCAATGTCTTGACATATCTATTGCAAAAGTTCTCCATTTCTTTCATGGTAGCGGTCACTTTTGTGGCTTCATATATCTTGTGAGTAAGCTCCAGAGGGTTCTCTCCAATGAGTGAAGGCAAATGCTTTTCAAGCTCTGCAAAGAGTACGGCACGTTTCAGTTCCTCCGTGCCTGCGGTGCAGAAATCATCAATGGCACAATAATAGATGCCATGCTGTGCGAGGGCGTTCTTGATCGCCGTTCCACACTTCTCGTATTCGTACATAACGAGAAACTTTGCTTTCGGCAGGCTCTCGATAAGTCCCCAAAAGTCCGAATCACTTGACACAATAATAAAAGATGTTATCCCGTCACGGTAGAAGTCCGTGACTACGCTTGCGGTCATTCGCACATCGACCAGTGACTTTCTGTCTGTCACTCGGTCGATCTCTATATGTTCAACGGGTATCTGCGTGAATTTAGAGAGCCAATCCCAGCCTGCGGTAGTGTTCGGATCGTCATAGAGCGTGATCTTCTCGATCTTAGCAAGCTCCTCCTGATTCAAGCCTTTCAGAACACTATAAAGCTTGTATGGATCAGAGTTCTCACAATCGACAGCTATAGCTGTTTTCTCGGTGCTGTCAATAAAATTATAGATATTGTTTCGTGTTTCATCATCTGCGTCCCGATATTTCGTATAATCGGTGAAGCTGTCATTATGCTGACCGTAGATGATCTTCAAAAACTTACGGTCGGAATAGATGATGCTCCCGACTTCGGCAGGTTGCCAGTGAATATACATCTGAAATGGGTAATGCTCGATATTCGCCATATATTTATTGAACTCGGCTTTCATTACACCGTTCTTATTATATTTCGGGACAAAGAACAGATCTCGGATATACTCCCAATTCAGCCAATCGTAAAACAGATGAGAACATTTGTCGATATTTTCATTAATGAGCCTTGTGAGATCCTGCATATACTTTTCTGAACGGCAATTCGCTTGGATAATGGTAAATCCCCATTTTTCAAGCTGTTTGATATTATCCTTATCGTACCATTCAATGTTATGCAAATTTTTGAGCTGATACCGCATAAGATCATCGGTCTTTTTGAATTTCTGCATCAGTACTGTTCGCAGCTTACATAAATATCTTATCGTAGTGGCGTCCTTATCGGCTTGGAGCTTCTCGATAAGCTCGGCACACTCACCGTAACTCACGGTCAGAGCTGACATTCGGACGCCTATCATATAGGCTATAGTAGTAACTACCTCTTTTGTATCAACGGTCAAGTAAAACCCTCCTATTCATTTAATATGATCATCAATTGCCGTCATTATCCTGTTGAGCCGATTTTATCATGGTCTTGCTGACAGAGATTTCTGTGCTCTCCACCCGTTTGATTTTCTTGTATAATACACAGTTTACTAATTCTTCGTTTTCGTTATCCATTGCGATTCACCTCCGCTCTGCCCTATATCCTGATTATAGCACAACTGGCGGTATATTGCAATGAAAAAAGGCGTGAAAAAAAGTGCAGAGATTGACTTTTTCGGGGCTGTTTGGTATAATGAGTATAAGTGAGATGTAATACGGTTTTCTCGCTTAAATCGGAATTTGTGGGAGGTGAGATTGATATGTCAAATTATAGCAGTTGCGGTATCGATTGTGATTCTTGTAAATTTAAAACAGAGCAAAATTGTACGGGATGCTACGTGCATAAGGGACAGCCATTTTGGGGCACTTGTGAGATTTATGCATGTGCTGCAAGCCAAGTTCTACCTCATTGTGGAAAGTGTTGTGATTTCCCTTGTGAAAAACTGATAGAGGCACACAAGGGAGAAAATCCAGATGGAAATGGCATTGAAATTGATAATCTAAGAAAGCTTTAAATTCTGATTTAGCTTAGTAACTGAATATACCCAAACACGGATAGACCGTCCTCATCAGACGGCTATCCGTTTCTTATTCCGCATACCCACGAAAAGAACGCAAAAACATTACGTCAAATATCTGAAGTCAAGAAAAAAAATAAAAGCCTATCAAACAACGTAGATACGCTATTCGATGGGCTTTTTGCGTGGCGGAACTTCTGAATTTTGGGTCATAGCATATATGGCGTAACAACGTCAGAAAAAAATCAGCAAATAAGGTTTATTCTACTGTATTTCCCCTCTCTCCTTCACAAACTCCACCAAACACATATCCTCCACAGCTATCCTGGTCTTGTCCATAAAAACAAGCTCATTAGTATAGCTGTCATAAATTCTCACTATGCCTGTCTTGGTCTGATAACTGCCACCACTTTTTCTCTTATCGGGAACAAAATATGTCACCCTTATCTCAGGGCGTTCGTCAAGCATATCAAGCAGGCGGTTGAGATCGTCATTGAGCCTGTTTACCTCGTCCTCGGTCAGCTCCTCCCTGATTTCGGTGTATCTTGCGGTTTCATCAACAGCGGCGTCATAGCCTGTCAGAGCTGCAAAAGGGCTGAACTGCGCCGCCCTGTCTGATATAGACATTTGCGGATGATCGTCATAGTGCGGACGTGAAAACTGCTTTATATCATAATAATTGTCATACATTGTAAGCCCCACCTTTCATGCCTTGTGACCGCCTATACTGTGGTTGCGCTCTCTTGCCGTAGCTCCCTCGGTATAGTTCGTGCCTTTTAAAATGGCATTTTTCCCATATTTGTGCTTTATCAAGAGCATTGCTTCCTGCAATGCCCTTTCTTTTTCTTCTGCGTTGTTATCAGCATTTGCCGCTTCCGCCATATCAAACAAGCTTATCTGCTCATAGCTCTCAGCTTCGGGGATATCCTCTTCTCTTATGACATTACAGGCGGTCAGATTAAGCCGTCTTGCAAGCAAAGTCTTGTCGATAATTCTGTCAAAAAGAGCCATGGTTGCGTCTATTATTTTTTTGGTCGAGGAAGTGTGCCTGCCTAGATTTTGAGTGCCATGGGCGTGCTTTGGTATCTTCCTGCCATAGTGGTCGCAAACCACCTCGCCCGTATAGTGACCGTCCGCCAAGCTTTCTTTATCATACCCCACAGTGAGAACGATCTGATTTGTTACAACGCCCTTATCCACAAGATCAAGGGACAGCATATCAGCCATTTCCCACAGAATAAGCCTTGTGCGCTCATAATTACACGGCTCTTGCAAGACCTGCCCAGAGGAAATGCTGTTGTTCGAGGGGCGGTATGACTTCACGTCAGGTATGGCGGTAGGCTCGATACCCCATGCGTGGTCGATAAGAAGCTCGGTATTTTTGCCGAAAACCTTGTAAAGCTTCCCTATAAGATAATGGTCCAGCGACCAGCGTGAGATATCCCCCATGGTGTAAATACCAAGCTTTTCAAGACGGCTTGCTGTACCTGCGCCCACACGCCAAAAGTCCGTGATAGGGGTATGCCCCCACAGCGTTTCTTTGTAAAGCTGTTCGTTCAGCTCTGCGATACGGACGCCGTTTTTATCCGCAGGGATATGCTTTGCCACAATATCCATAGCCACCTTGCACAGATACATATTCGTTCCAACGCCTGCTGTGGCGGTTATACCTGTAGTTTTCAGCACGTCCAAAATGAGCATTTGTGCAAAGCCACGTCCGTCAACGTTATAAAGCCCGAGATAGCCCGTTGCGTCAATAAAGACCTCGTCGATAGAATAGGCGAAAATATCCTCTGGTGACACATATTTCAGATAAATACCGTATATTTTTGCACTCACAGCTAAATATTTCGCCATTTGCGGAGTTGCCACGATATAATCAAGCTCGCAGGCAGGGTCAGATAGCTCCGAATAGATATAGCTTTTCTTTGCAAACTGTCTTTTAGGAGCTTTCTGCAATCGCTCCTTATTGACCTGCTCCACACGCTGAATGACCTCAAAAAGCCTTGCCCTGCCTGAAATACCAAAGCTTTTCAGTGACGGTGACACTGCAAGACATATAGTTTTCTCCGTTCGGCTCTCATCAGCCACCACAAGGTTTGTATTCAATGGGTCAAGCTGCCTTTCCACGCACTCCACCGAAGCATAAAAAGATTTCAGGTCTATTGCAACATAGGTCTTTTCCATAGCATCACCGCCTTTTTCCTTTATGTATAATAGTATACCACGAAACTTTCTGTTTTACAATAGAAAATCGAACAAAAGTTCTGAATTTTTAATTAACTCTTTTCATGGCAGTTGACAAAGTAAAAAACGTCCCCGAGGAAAACTTGGGGACGTTAGTGTTATATTCGATTTTAAGACGGCATACAATAGTCTACCAAGCTTCACTGTCATAAGGCTCAATAGGGATATTGTAATTTTCTGTTACCTTATAATACTTATCAGTGTCAGTGTCTACCATAAGAACATTTATATCTCCTGTGCTGAGCACATCTCCGTCAATGTAGTAGTGACTCGCTCCGTCATAGTAGATATCGTTAAATCTGCGGTCGCCTGAAATCGTGTTGGTATGGACATGCCCTGCCACCACCTTTTTGTCAAGTCCGTGTATCTTGCCAAGCCGGTGAGGGTACTGCTCTGTAAAAATATAATCCTCGGTGCAGTATTCCCAAGCATTGCCCGAATCCTCGTCAATGCCTGCGTGGACAAAGATAGTGTTGCCCTCAACATGATATCTCGGCAGACGTTCAAACCAATATCTATACGAGTCATCAGAGTCATCATATTCGCCGCTGCCTAGCATTTCATTGACCGAAGAAAAACCGCTCATCACCATTTCCTCGTGATTGCCAAGAAGCGCCACCACCTTCCTATGACCATATATATTCTGCAAGCCCATTATCTTTTTAAGCACAGCTATATTGTCCTCGCCGCCGTGGATATAATCTCCCAGAAAGATAAGCTTTGTGTCAGGCTCGTCAAGGTGGTCAATGACAAGCTCCAAAGCGTCGCAAAGTGCTGAATAACAGCCGTGGATATCACTCATGCAGTATATTTTCATGCTTTTCTCCTTTTGTATCATTAGTTTGGTCGTATTTAGCTATCAGTTTTTCCATTTTCTTTGTTCTCTTTTCAACCATATCCCTAACTCGTTCGAGCATTTCTTTTAGCTGTTTTTCATCTTTAATTCCCTTGAGCGTGTTTGTTTTATACCCTGGATATTCTGTTTCAAAGGCTTTTCCCGTAAGAATATTTATAGGCATATACTCTTTTTTACCATTTTTTACTGTAGCCTTTACAAAATTGTTGAACATAAAGAAGTCGACATAATCTTCAAAGCTATCAAAAAAGCCAAACCATTTATCAGCATATTGATTTTTATATCGGTTGAAAAGAAGATCTCTACTATATGGAAGCAAGCTTTCCAATTTTCTAAATTCATATATGTGTTTTATTTCTAACAAAGTAAGGTCAACTCTATCCTCAATATAGCTTCCATTACCTCTTCCCATATTATAATCTTTATACCAACTCTCAGGCCAAAGGAAAGAACCACCAATGGTTCTTGTTGTATAAACATAATTTGCAAGAAATTCAGCTATTGCGTCTGGGTCTTTGTCTGATTTATTTTTCTGCATTTCGAGATATCGGCTCAATGGATAATTCTGTTTGAAATATGTACATGGAACTGCGCTGAAACCCAATTGATCCGAGTGTAATGTGAAATGGTGTTCTTCACCTTTTTTGTCTTTATAATACACAGTTATCATGCCGTAGGGAGCTTCATTTGCTTCAAATGACAAAATTTTATTATTTTTCCGACTTATTCTTGATGCATTAAGAAAATCTGACAGGGCTCTATAAAACTTTTCATTTTCCTTACCGTCAGGGTCATTATAGATTTTGCATTCACTCTTACACACATCATATACTATATCGCCAGATTTGTTGAGCTTTGTTAACAGCTCACGGCATGCGTCCTCCGCTTCATCTTTGCTTTTATAAAATTCATATTCATTTTCCAACAGATATATCAGATACTTCTTATAGTCGCCATTCAAACTAGTAAGTCCATACGATTTTATCTTCTTGTTAGTTTCCATAACTTTTCCTCCTAAATATTCACATTATACTTTTTACTGAGTTCTTCAACTCGCTCTTTTATGCTCTTGACCACATTTTCAGGTCCTAGCACCTCCACCTTGTCTGAATATTGCAAAGCCCAATTTACTATGCCGTATGGGCTTGTCCTTACTTCAACTATCTCAAAATCCGTCTGATTTTTAGGGAGCTTGTGCTCCTTTTTATACGCCTCTGTTGTTATCTTATAATCCTCGCCAAAGCTGTCATGGATAAAAGTAAGATTGTTCGTTCCTGTTTTATATGGATTTCTCACTTTCAAGGTAACAGTTGAAGGGGTGTCATAGCTCATTCCAAGGTGATTGTTCTTAAAACGCTCGTAACTGCTCCCTTGAACGGCATTATTGACCTTGTCTGCACCTGTTGCCGCCGCAAAGCTTTTGCCTATCTTTCTTATTTTGATATCAGACATAAGGTCGATACGATATATACAAAGCTTCTTTTTGTCCTCTGTATATCTCGGCTTGTCGCTTTCAAAACAGCCGAGCATATAAAATCTGCCCTTATCGGCAACGATAAAATGCGGGCTTACAAAAGTGTCCTTGCGTTTTGTCAAAACAGGTTTGAGTATATATTGGCTGGCTTTCAGGTCATATTCTGTGGTATAATAATTGAACTTAAAGGCTATCTGCTGCCTGTTGCTGATTGCCTGCTGGATAGTATTCAGATTCTCTCTTAGCCCCTGAGAATCTGTATTTTCGGTGTTGTATATGGGACAGGTATACTCCTTATAATGGCTTGAAGCAAGCTCGGTTTTTATACGCTCAACTAGGTCTGGCTTTTTATCCTCGTCTATCGCCTTTGACATTTTCACGGCATTTATAAGATCTGTGACCTCGCTTTTGGAAAATGGGTGATTGTAGTATATACCTCTCACAGAGTTTATTTTCTCTGCAAGAGTCAGTTCGTCATCATCGTCATCAAAATACTCGTCGCTTTCATATTCCTTGATAAGTGCGTCTATGGAGTCAAACATCAGCCTGCATTCACGTCTTTCATTCAATGTTACGCCGTCGGCGGAATCGAGGGCTATCGCCATGTTCACCATTTTGTTGTGAAATGTGCTTTTGGTACCAAGATATTCGCTTATTTCCTCCACCTTGCGCATTTGCGTCTGACTTGTGGGATTGTCCACATCTGTATTATTTTTCAGATACCCCAGAATCGCAAACAACGACTCTATGATATCCTTATTGCTCTTTCTATGCCCCTCTTTCAGGTTTTCAAGCTTATCTTTTATATTTTCCTTTTCTGCCATAGTTCGCCCTCCTATAACAATTATCTCTATAATTATATTGTATCACAGGGAATATATTCCTGTCAATCAGCTATGCCACACGAATTATAGTATTTGAAATTATCTTGAAAAAAATATCTCCTTTCTCGCTTGTTTCAGGAGTTATACTGTTATAAACAAAGGCTGAAACACAGCCGTCTATACCGTCGCCTTTCGTATCAAGGCACTCACGCTCGGCTTTCCAATCGTTTTTGTACGGACTAACATAAAGCACTGCATTGCCACCTATGATAGCATATGGATAACACTTATCCTCACGATACTTCTGAAACTCATCAAACGCCGCCAGAGCCTCTGCTTCCGCTTTTGTGAGCTTCTTTCTGTTTATTCTTCCACTCCCCATTCTGTCTGTCATGAATTTCATGCGCTTTTTGCTTTCTTCCACAAGCTCTTTTTTAGTTGCAAGGACTAGCTTATCATCGCATGAGTACTGCTCCTCGCCCTGCCATATCATAGCCTTTTTGTCATATGTAAAATCTATTGGCAGGACAAAGAACACCAAATTTTTACCTCTGTATGCAAATCTGTCTATCTCAGCTATATATAGTGGTTCAGTTGTCAAGACAAAAATCTAAGCTTTTTATAATGAACTGATATATG
>NZ_QTXU01000033.1:0-23890 GCF_003461785.1 Ruminococcus sp. AM43-6 | reverse complement strand
TGGTTTTCGCCTATCGAATTTCTTAATAATAGTGTCCAATATGATTGACAAACCTACACATCAAGAAAAAGTGTGAAATTTTAGGCATAAAAACAGCACCGCAGAAATCCCCGCAGTGCTGAAATATGGATCTTTTATTATTTTGCCGCAGAAACTGCAACATCGTTTCTGCCATATTTTTCATTACCTGTTGGCTTATCACCTACAGGACTGAATGTTGGAACGATCTTTTCGACCATTTCAACGATATTTTCGTCATTGTTATAGCTTGCACGAGCAAGCTCTCCAAGCTGACCAAGGAACGTTTCTGTGTCAAACGGTATAGGCTTTCCGATATGGATAAGCTCATTATCCGTCTTCATCATGCCCTCCTCTGCCATAAGCTTCTCTTCAAAAAGCTTTTCGCCAGGACGCAGACCTGAGTAAACTATTTTAATATCTACATCAGGCTTATATCCTGAAAGTCTGATAAGATTTCTCGCAAGAGTGTCTATCTTCACAGGCGCACCCATATCAAGGACAAATATCTCGCCGCCCCATGCGTATGTGCCTGCCTGAAGAACAAGGCTCACAGCCTCAGGTATAGTCATGAAATATCTTATGATATCAGGATGAGTAACAGTAACAGGACCGCCTGCTTCTATCTGCTTTTTGAACAGCGGGATCACAGAGCCGTTGCTTCCAAGAACGTTTCCAAAACGAACTGCAACAAACTGTGTGCCATTTCTGTCCTTATTGCCAACGCTTTCGATCTTAACCGCTTCACTGCTCTCTATATTATCAACAGCTATCTCGTCTATCGGATCGTTCTCAAGCATACCATCTGTCATTTCATCAACGTGTGCATGGAGCATAGGCAGAAGATCTGTTCTGCCTGCCTTGCTGATAGCGTCCATGCTCTGTATGACCATTTCGCAGAGTCTTTTACTTGCACCCATAATATTAGTAGGGTTTACAGCCTTATCAGTGCTTATAAGCACAAATCTCTTTGTGCCATGCTTCAAAGCGGCATAGGCTGTCTTGTATGTACCAACAACATTGTTTTTGATAGCCTCATTAGGGCTTGTTTCCATAAGCGGAACGTGCTTATGTGCTGCAGCGTGATAAACGATATCAGGCTTGTATTTTTCAAAAACGTCATTGATACGTCTGCTGTCACGAACAGAGCCGATAAGCGTCACAAGATTGAGTTTACTGCCATATTTACGTTTAAGCTCCTGCTCTATTTCATAAGCATTGTTTTCATAAATGTCAAATATGATAAGCTGTTTAGGCTCATGACCTGCTATCTGTCGGCAAAGCTCGCTTCCGATAGAGCCACCGCCACCTGTTACCAAAATGGTCTTACCCTTAAGGTGCTGGAATATCTCGTCCATGTTTACTCTGATAGGCTCTCTTCCAAGCAGATCCTCGACTGCAACAGGCTTCATCTTGCTGAGAAGCACCTCACCATTTGTTATCTGATAAACGCCCGGAAGCTGTTTCATCTCACAGCCTGTTTCCTTACAAATATTAAGGATATCCCTTTTGTTCTCAGGTGATGCAGTTGGAATTGCAAAAAGGATCTGATCAATATTATACTTTTTGACGCTTTCCATAATGCAATCACGGCCACCAACGATAGGAACTCCTCCGATATTTCTTCCCCACTTATTTGGGTTATCATCGATTATGCAGAGTGGTCTTGCATTTGCACGTTCTGACATCGTAAGCTCTTTAAGGATCATCTGACCCGAAGCACCTGCACCAATGACCATTGCATTATGCACTGCCACCTGATTTGTTACCTGTTTTGCTCTTAAAAGGGTGATATATCTATAGGCAAAACGCACTGCTGTTATAAGCACGAACTGAGTTCCCGCTCCTACTATATAGTAAGCCACAGGCATTCTCATGAAGAGTAATGTTATACCCACAGCCTGGAATATGGTAGTAACAATCGAGGCCAAAAATATCCTTGACAGTTCGCCAATGCTAGCAAATCTCCACAAACTATTATAAAGCTTGAACACAAAAAACACCACAACACAGAAAGCTGTATATATTGGAGCAAACTTTACATAGGCAAGCATATACTCCTTTGGTATTGCAGAAAAAGTAAGGTCAAATCTGATGAAAAGTCCGAAAATGTAGGATAGATTTACGACAACAATATCATAGAAACACAGAAAGAATGCAATAAGCATCCAATGCTTTATCTTTTTGTTTTTCCACACCTGAACTGTGTTTTCACTTGTTTTCTCCATAAATAAAACATACCTCCGCTCAATTAAAGCAATGAATAAGATCACACCATGGCCACCCCTCAATGGCACAGTGCAGGCTATTTATAATATCATCAATATTTTTTCTATACTTAAAAAGCAAACATTCTTTCTTCGTCAGCCATAGCAGACATGAGTACTTTATCAGAACGTCTTATATTTTCACTTCCAGATCTTTTAGCTATAAGATCAAAATTAGGTTTTCTATCATCAAGATTATGAGCATCGCTTCCAAAGACAAAATCTCTGCCACTTGAAATAAGCTTATTAACAAAACGTCTTGTGGAAAAATGCTCAAAAGCTTCTGCATTTATCTGAAAAACTGCATCCACAGACATCAGACTTTCCAGATCTGACTTTGAATAAACGCCCATATATCTATGTACATGGGCGATTATCGGAATAAGCCTTCGAGAATTTGCTATCTCGTCTATCTCCTCGACGATCCAACTGTTATACTGAGTGAAGGGTGGTTCAAGAAGAATAAGTCTTGTTCCGCTGATACACAGCTTTTCAAGTTCTCCTAATACGCTGATGCCCTTTTCTATAGCCACCTCAGCACCAATATGTATATCCTTCACGGCAGGGTCAGCCGCCATGAGCTTCTCATAAGCATTTTGCCGTTTGACAAGATAACTGTCTAAAGAAGCTTCCCTGTGCATATAAAAATGCGGTGTTGCCACAATTATACCTATGCCCTGCTGTTTCATCATTTTTATCATTTTAAGTGATGTTTTGATGCTGTCAGAGCCGTCATCAATATTCGGCAGTATGTGGCTGTGATAATCGGTAGTCAATCTAACATCTCCATGTCATTTAACTTTCGGCAGAAGCATCCTTCCCACCGTATTTATAGCTGTAGTCATATTTATACTTGTAGCTATACTTGTATCCGTAATGAGAACCGTTCTTTGCGGAAATATCATTAAGAACGAAACCAAGCAGATTACAATCGCCTATCTCAAGCTTCTTCATAGACTCCTCTATCTCCTGATATGTAGTTCTTCCATATCTCGCCACAAGAAGAACGCCTGCGACCTCGTCTGCAAGGCTCATTACGTCAGTTACAGGAAGCAGCGGGGTTCCGTCGACAATAACATAATCATACTTATGCTGAACATATTCAAGCAATTCACGCATTTTCTCAGAAGCAAGAAGCTCTGACGGGTTTGGAGGCAAAACGCCTGATGTAAGAACAGCAAAATTGCCATTCTTGGTTTCATGCACACACTTGTCAAATGTGCTTTCACCACTCAGTATTGTTGAAAGTCCAACATTGTTTTTTAACTTGAAGTTTCTGTGCTGAACAGGTCTTCTCATATCAGCGTCAATAAGAAGAACCTTATTTTCTGTTTCAGCCATTGAAGCTGCAAGGTTTGCAACTGTTACAGACTTACCCTCACTTGGATTAGGGCTAGAAACGACAACTATCTTATTTCGTGTTGTAGAAAGTGTAAACATAAGGTTTGTACGCATTGTTTTGTAGTTCTCTACAATATTGAACGGTATATCCTTATTATTGAACAGAAGCTGTTTTTTTCTGTCAGCAGAAGAACCTTCATCCTTTTTAGAAGTCTTTCCGCCAATATTCATTATCTCACCAACGATAGGCTTCTGATAAATATCGCCAAGCTCATCAGAATTCTTTACAGTGTTGTCGAAGAAGTCGATAACAAGTATCACTAGAACAGCCACCATCAAGCCACCAACAAAGCCAAGGGCAACATTTTTAGTGGTGTTAGGAGAAACAGGTGTATTGTAAACCTCAGCATCACCTATCTTTTCAACTGAGCCTGCACCGATAACTCTTATAAGAAAGCTTGGAGCAACGTCAGCCATGATGTTACAAAGGTCAGAAGAAAGCTTTGCATTGGTTGTTGTGGCAGTTATCTGAAGTACCTCTGTCTGATTTACAGCGGTCATGCTATAAGCATTTCTCAGGCCGTCATTTGAAACCCTGCCGCTTGTTACAGTAAAATAAGGAGCAAGCTGTTCAGGAGTATACATCTCAAGAAGCTTATCGCTTACCTCGTTCATTACCGGGTCATCAGTAAGTATAACAATATAAGTCTGTACCAATGACTTTGAAGCGTTAATGTCCTGTAAGTCAACATTAGTCTTATCCTGACCCGTTGACTGATTATCAGCACTTTTAACATACATTGAAACGTGTGACTGATACTGCTTACTCATAACAAATTTTGATACGAAAAGGGCCAGTATCGCACACACTATTGAAGCGGCAACGATATACCAAACCTTTCCGAGAAGAAGTACCAGGAGATCCTTGATAGTGTAATTTTTTTTCATTTGAATTATTCACCCTATTGTTGATATTTTCGTTATTTTTCCAAAAAATAAACCGTACAATAATAATTTTATCACATTCTATTCAAAAAGTCAACTTTAAACGATACGTTTTTTTGTATTTCAACAAAAAAATGGTTTTTTGTTATAACATACAATAAGATAAACAAAATCAGCCAAGTATTTGTTGGAAAATCATATAAGCTGACAGCTTAATTTAACAATTATGAACGGCTACTGTAAAAGCCGCCATTACAGCCGGTCCAAAACTATTTACCAGTCCTTGTATCATAAGTATACCGAAATTCATGACAGGATAATTCTAACATAATCAGATGTCAAAAACATTATTTTCATTGGAGTATGCAAAAGTTTCAAAATCTCATTGGAAAAGCACAATGTGATAGGCTCTGTCACCAAAGTAACAGAGCCTATCATCAGAAATGATATGTTCAGACAGCCTTTCAGGCGGCATTCATTTACTTCACCGAAACAATAAGAAACAAGCGAGCCACAGCCCATGCACAGACCTATTATGATCGAATAAAGAAAAGTCGTGAGGGTGTATGTGCCGCCCACAGCCGCAAGGGCGTTTTTGCCAAGAAATCTGCCAACAATAAATGTGTCGGCAATGTTATACACCTGCTGGAGCAGATTTCACAGTATCATCGGGCTTGAAAAAGCAAGAAGCAAGCTTATGATACTGCCGTTTGTAAGATCTCTTTTCACTATCGTTCTATCTCGATACTCATACAGTTTGTACCACTAAGCTGACAACTAAGTTCATCAGGCTGATGCGTACCAACATAGAGGGTGAATTCTTTTGCAAACTGTTTTCTCTCGCCGATATCTGACACTGTTGTGAAAGCTTTGTCAAGTACTTCGATTTCAACATCAAGCTTTTCACCTTTTTTTACAAAAATCCTCTTGAAGCCGCACAGCACAGGATAAGCCGGAGCATTATCACAATGTGATTTAATGTAAAGTTCGATAACATCACAAGTATCGGCACCGTTATTTTCTACCTCTACATTGACTTTGCCATCGTCATAACTAAGCGATGTAACAACAACATCTCCATAAGTAAGACCATAGCCGAATGGATAAAGAATGTTATCTCTCGTGTATCTATATGTTCTATCAGACATAGCATAATCAGTAAAGCAAGGTAGCTTGTCGGCGCTATTATAGAATGTAACAGGCAGTTTTCCTGATGGCGACACTTTACCAAAAATAATATCCGCAATAGCCTTGCCGCCCTCTGAACCCGGATACCATGCGTGAATAAGAGCGTCACAATCATGCTCGATATTTATTGAGCTTCCTGCCGCACATACCACTATCATAGGCTTGCCGATCTTTGCGACACGCTTTATAAGCTCGCGCTGACTTTCAGGAAGTCTTAGATCGTTCTTGTCACCCGATGAAAACTCATTACCTGTGTCGCCCTCCTCGCCCTCAATAGTGGCGTCAAGACCAACGCAAAGTATCACAACATCAGAATTTGCCGCTGCCGCCTCTGCTTCGGCGTATCTATCCCCTGCCTGTGCAAGACCCGATACTCTATCCTTATACAAGTGACAGCCTTCAGCATAAATCACCCTGCCATCAAATGCGTCCTCGATACCATCAAGGAAAGTAACATACCTGTCGGCTGTGCCGTTATAATTGCCCTCTAAAGCCGCTCTGCTGTCCGCATTTGGACCTATTACAGCGATAGTTGATATTGATTTTTTGTCAAGCGGAAGAATACCCTTGTTTTTGAGCAACACCATGGACTTCACTGCACACTGGTAGGATACTTCTTTATGCTCAGGGCAAGAAACAACTTTGTATGGTATGTTGTCATATTCCGTTGACTTGTCAAACATACCAAGTCTTATGCGAGTTCTCATAAGAGCAACACAGGAAGCCCGGATTTCATCTTCTGTCACAAGCCCCTTGTCAAGAGCAGAAAGCAGGTGTACATACGTACAACCGCAGTTCACATTACAGCCTGCTTTAAGTGCCATTGCGGCCGACTCTACAGGAGAAGACGTCACCATATGGTGTTCGTGGAAATCCCTTATTGCCCAGCAATCAGAAACAAAATAGCCATCAAAACCCCATTTGTCGAGCTTGCCCATTAGAAACTCACTAGCACATGACGGCTCGCCATTCACACGGTTATACGCACCCATTACACCCTCGACCTTTGCTTTTTTCACAAGCTCTTCAAAGGCATAAAGATAGGTCTCTTCAAGGTCTTTCCAACTAACCTCTGCATTAAATTCATGGCGAACAGCCTCAGGTCCGCTATGTACTGCAAAATGCTTTGCACAAGCGGCAGTTTTCAGTACCTTGCCACTGCCCTGCAAGCCTTTTACATATGCCTTGCCGCACTCTGCGGTAAGATAAGGGTCTTCACCGTAAGTCTCATGACCTCTGCCCCAGCGTGGATCTCTGAAAATATTTATATTAGGTGCCCAAAGGGTAAGACCTTTGTATATATCCCTGTCATCACGCTTTGAATACTCATTATACTTGGCACGAGCTTCTGTGGAGGTTATATCTGCCACTTTAAACACAAGGTCGGTGTCAAACATAGCCGCAAGACCTATTGCCTGTGGAAACATGGTGGCAACACCGCTTCGTGCAAGCCCATGAATACCCTCATTCCACCAGTTATAGGCAGGAATGCCGAGCCGCTCAACAGCAGGAGCGTCATATCTAAGCTGTGAAGCCGCCTCCTCTACGGTCATTTCATTTACAAGTGCTTCAGCTCTTTCCTGAGCTGAAAGGCTTTCATTGAGATAAATTTTCATATATCCTCCTTGTTCATTACATCAATTATATAATACACGAAAATTATACACCATGGCATGATATCGTGTCAAGGCGTATAATTATAATAATTAATGTAGAAATTATATCTAAATGCTTTGAGATCAGCTTTGACAAAAATCATAAAAGCACCAAAACAGTAATGTTATAAGTCTTTTATTTGAGAATGCCAAGGATCTTTTGCACTTTCCAGCAATATACAATTGTGTGAAATAGCGCATATACGAACTTATACATAACTATTTCAAATCATCGTAAAAATATTTGCTTTTTTCTGAAAAAAATACCAATAAAAATATTGACAATCGAATTTTAATAGTGTATAATATTGTTATAAGAAAATATTACGAAAGGTGATAGGTGTTATGAAAAAGATATTTAAGTCAATTTCGGCTTCTGTTACTGCGTTCATCATTGCTTCAACAATGGTTGTGAGCGCATCAGCAGCTTCTTCTGCCGATGTTGTTTCTGCAGCTAAATCAGCAGGTGTTCCTTCTAACCATGTATCAGAGCTTAAGAACTACCTTGATTCTCACGCTTCAAAGTTCAGCTCTGCTGACTATGATTACATGGTAAAGGCTCTCTCTGATTGTGGTGCTAAATATGTTCAGCCTGTTGCTGACAAGCTTTTTGGTGCAGGAACAGATCTTGCTTCACTAACAAACGATCAGCTTAGACAGGTGTTTAAGGAAATGGGCGAGGATAGCAGAAAGGCTATTGCTGATGCTTGCGTAGCTACAGGTAATCACTTTGGTGTTACTATCAAGGTAGACGAGCTTACAAGCAAGGATTGGAACGTTCAGGTTGTTGATTCAGATGGCAATACAAACATTGGAACAAACACAGGTAACGGTTCACTTAATACTGGTGCAAACAGCATGACAGCTGTTCAGGTTGCTGCGGTTCTTACACTTGCTCTTAGTGCATTTGGTATTACAGTAGCTGTTAAGAAGAACAAAGAGTGCTAAGATATGGTCAGGAAAGAGGATAAAGCTTCCTCGTCTGACGCAAACAAAATGAAAAAAAATAAGAGGACGTCAGTGGCTGTAATGGTCTTGACGCCTCTTTTAGTTTTGGCTCTTTGTTTGTCTATCATGACGCTGGTAAGTTATAAAAAAATCATAGAGCTGCAAGGATATGCAGCAATAGCGTTCAATGAGAACGCTCATTTGAAAAACCCATCAGAGGATAATAAATACAGAAATGCAGACGCACTGCCTATGAAGGGATTAACAAAAGTCACAGTGCCAGATTCTGATAAAAAAACGGAACAGCATGAGATAATCTATCCGTATTACGGCGACAAATATGCCGAGCTGACCGTAAAGAATGATAAGGCAGGCATTGACAAAGAGCCTGTTTACTGGGGAGACTCTGATGATCTCCTAGCAAAAGGGGTTGTGCAATCTAACTATTCTGCATATATAGGTGCTACAGGCAGAGTTGTCCTTGCGGCACATAACCACACTTATTTCAGATATTTACCTAATATTCTAGTGGGAGATCAAGTGATACTAAAAACAGATTATGGCAAATTTACTTATGAGGTCACAGAAACTAAGGTACTTCCAGACACAGATACCTCCCTTTTGTATTATGACGTGACCGCAGATCCACCTGTAGATGATCTGATACTCTACACTTGCTGGAACAATGGCTATATGGGTCTTTCAGATCAGAGGCTTTATGTTATCTGCAAAGTCGTAAGCAAAGAATATAAGAATTAGGAGGGTAAGATCTGTGAAAAACAAAAAACTATACAACTACCTGCCTAATCTGATAATCTCGCTGTTTTTGGCGTTTATATTCCTTCTGCTGTCACTTCTGTTTGCGGCAGACAATATTTTCTTTGAACCGACAACCTATACGAACAGTATGCACAAGATAAAAATCGAGGACACGGCTTTTGAGGAGATACAGACATATTGTGAACAACAATATGCCTACACTGGTGTTGAAGCTGATACACTGAAGAAGTCGATTAACAAAACTGATGTATCAAACGCTATTTATAGCTATGTTGAAGATACTTTCAGTTATATTCTTGGCAAAAAGAGCGAAGTTCCTGAGTTTAAGGCAGACTTCACACTTCTTGAAAAGAATATCTCAGATGATTATACAAAATGGGCTGAAAAAGAGGGCGTTGAATATACTCAGGAACTTGAAGACATAAAGCAGAAGACAATAAAAAATGTGGAACAGGCAATCGAATCCGACCTTGACGTTATGCTTTTGAGCCATATAAATAAACCTAATGGCATTTCCACAAAGCTTAAAGATCTGCTTGTGCTTGCGAGAAAAATAAGGATAGCTCTTATTGCAACGGCTGTTATATTTATAGGCGTTATGGCAGCAGTAAACAGAAAGCATATAAGCGGTTTGCTTTATTGGGTAGGTACTTCACTTTTCTGTTCCTCAATGCTCATTCTTGTTCCGTGTGCTATCCTAAAGGGAACAAAATATTATGATGGGCTTGCGATACATAATGACACTGTGTATAATGCACTAACAAGATCCATGTATGGCTTAACTGACAGCCTTATTAAATTATCGACAGTTACTCTCGTAGTGGCAGTTCTTTTTATGGCACTTTTTGCGTTGATAATCAATCTGACAAAGTTCAAAAAGAAAGAAAAATGCTAAATTTATCAGACCCCTGTTTTAAATAGGGGTTTGTTTTTTATAGAGGAAACAATTCCATTTAATAGTCGTCAATAGTTTAAAAATATGATTAAAACGTTGTAATAATATTACGATATATAATGGATTTGGAGTTGTCATAGCCGAACCATTTGATGTGTCTCACACAGAAAGTGATCTCAATAAGCTTGTGCAGCTCATCAAATCACTTTCTGGTGAAACAAAGGTTGTTATGGAATACACAGGTGCATATTATGAACCGATCGCCAATGCACTCCACAACCAGGGAATATTTGTATCCGTAGTCAATCCTTTGTTGATCGATGACTATGGCACAAATCGTGTTAGAAAGGTCAAGACCGATAAGCAAGATTCTATAAAAATAGTCTCATTTGCTATCGATAAATGGCTTGACCTTCGTGAGTACATACCTGCCAATGATATTCGCAAAACGCTTAAGATCCTTAACAGGCAGTATGTTCAATACAATAAAATTCTTGTTATGCAGAAAAACAATCTTATCAGCCTACTTGATTCCTGCTTTCCAAATGCCAACACATTATTCACTTCACCTCGCAGAGAGTCTGACGGACACGAAAAATGGGTCGATTTCGTGCTGAAGCTTCCTCATATTTATTCTATTTCAAAGCTTTCCTTATCAGCTTTTAAGGTAAAGTATCAAAGCTGGTGCAGAAAGAACAATTACAACTATAGTGATAAAAAAGTTGCTGATATCCACTCATATTGCAAAACACAGATAAGCGTATTACCTATGACGGATTCCGTCATTAAGATTATTACAGAAGCGGCTGTGATGCTTAATTCCACTCTTGAAACGCTGTGCACAAGTTCCTGCGCATTTACTATGCTCGGGTCATGCAGGCTCTGAACTGATCTCTAAACAAATATTTTTTAATTAGACTGCTTCAAAAAAAGATTTTGATGCGGTCTTTTAGTCATGCACTTTTTATCTTTGTGAATTGTTTGTAAATTCACTTAATTGGGGCTTGACTTTTATTTGCAGGTCTTTATATTTATCTTCTAGTAAACAGATTGCTAACGGAGTACCATTACTTTCATCTCTCAGAATAGAATTACAGCATATGAATTTGCGTCGTGCTTCTTCAACTTTTGAAATTCTGCAATAATAGTAGTATTCGCTATAAACTGTTGAAAAGTTGCTCATTGTATTTAACCCTCCCATATAATTCTTCACAAATTTCCAATCAAAATCGGATTCAACAGCACATAATCAAAGAACCCGATCCCCAGCAGTGAAAGCAGAACAGGCAGAACCAGAACCGCCGTGCTTGCAAGAAACGCAGAAATAACGCTTTTAAGCTTGCTCGACAAAAAATATATTATCAGCATAGCGAACACAAGTGCGACATATCTGCCGATACTTATGAAGATAAGATATCCTTTTATGCTCATACCCCAATTTGAAAAAGCCTCAAGTGAACATATAGGAGCGTCTATTCCACGTGTTCCGTATGCGTTCAGCACGTTGTAAAAATACGGAGAATAAGTCAGGACATAAATTATCGTGACAATAATTAGTCCTATCGCAAACTTTCGCAGGAACGTGTCTTCTCTGCCCTTCGCCGAGGTTTTCAGCAGCACGTTCGCACCTGTCTGATACTCGGCGGCATAAACGTAGGTAAGGCAAAGTATCACCATTGCCATTGCGGTAAGACCAAGGGTCAAGTCCTTGTTGCCTGCACTTTCGTCGCCCGTCAAAAGCTTATAGCCGCTGTCGTAGACAAATTCACCGTTTTCTGTTGTACTCAGATACTCAGCGTGAGCCTTGACCTGCTCGAATGCGTACTGCGGAGCAAGTATATCCTGATACTTCATCATTATGAAAACGCCGTCGCCCTCTGAGTTCGCCATTTCTTCTGACATTTTCATTTGTGCGTCGGCAAATTTCTGATCTTCCTCGTTTATCATTTTCTGTTTTTCGGAAGTGTATTCGCCCTCAAATTTAAGCATATACTGCTTGTAATAAACCTCGTCTGCTGACGAAAAGCTCTCGCTGATAGGAGAATATGAAACTGCGGTGATGACTGCAAATGCTATCAAAATCAGCAGAGCCTTTCCGCCGATAAAGACCTTGTAGCACTCTTGCAAAAAGAGGTTTGTCGTCCTGCCCTTGAAAATGCTGAACTTTGCAAGACTGAATTTTCTTGTGCGGCTTTTTATCACCCTTTGCTTTGAAAATATCAGTACAGAGAGTATGGAAATCACAATCAGCAATACCAACGCCGAGCTGACAAATACAGCCATATAGTTGACAGGTTTTCCGAAAAGGTTGAGATTGAGATAGTTTGCAAAAAGATCTTTTGTGTTGGCGTATGCAAGAATATTAATGTATTTCAGCGGACAAAGATAGCTCGTGCTCGGTATGGTATAGTACAGCACAGCTTCCGCCGCTATGGTTATCATCAGCGCGCCGTATACCTTTACAGCGGTGTTCGATACCACCGTCACAAGGTAGATGATCGCTGCAAATACGCAGTAAACTGCAAGTTTCGCCGCTAGGAAAAGTGCAAAGTATTGCAGTACAGATATTTTCAAATTACTGCCGTTAAATTCGTATACCGACTGTATCTGCCTTGACAGATTGCCGAAGCCGTATGTAAAATATGAAATTGCGAAGTTCACGGCGTAAAGCAGGATCTCAGCTGCCATCGCCGCCGCAAAACAGGTGAAAAGCTTTGCGATACCGAGCGGCATTCTGCCCTTGAAAGTCGTGCGCGCGAGGGTTATCTGGTCAAGCTCTTTTTCACGGGTGACAATCGTGACAACCACGGTCATTATCATCAGTATTGCAATAAGGTCTGTGGCGAGAAAACCCGTTGCCATTGAAACGCCCTTTGAGGGTGCGGCGGTGAGCTTAGAGCCTTTGAGGTGGGCGAAGTCCGCAGGCGTTCGTGCGATATTTTTGTAGCTGAAACTGTCAGGGTCAGCAAACAGCGAAATGCCCGTCATTTTCCGTGCGGTGCTGTCGATATTTTCAAGATAGCTGTCATAATTTTCGCAGGCTGATATCTCCTCAAAAAGGCGGTCGGTCAGCTCTATTTCGGGGTAGATATCGTTTGTAAATTCAAGATAGTCCTTGTTTTTATAGCTTTTCAAAAGTTCCTCAGCGTTGCAGTTTTCCTGCGAAATATCCTCTCCAAATGACAGCCTTTGTATCAACTCAAGCTCCGTTTTTTTCTGAGAAATTTGCTTAAAAGCGTCGTGTGTGTCAAGCCCCTCGAGAGTCTGATAAGCGACTTTATACTGTTCGGGGGTATATTCAAGCGTCTGTTTTGTTTCGTTTATATACAGCAAAACTCCGTTAAGGAGCAACAGAACGGCGAAAATTGCAATAGTTGTGCGCTTGCAGAACGCTTTTATCAATTCGTTTCTAAAGATCATTGGCTCGCCCCCTGGTCGAAATAGTAGAGGTAGAGATCCTCAAGGTCGGGCTTGCAAGGACGGCACGCAAATCTTGGCTGCTGTTCGCTGATAACACGGACGTAGATATTTTTCTCGTCCTTTGAGATATTTCCCACCTTGTATTTTGCGGAAATTTCGTCCAGCATACTCTCGTCGGCGGTTATCTCGAACACTTTGCCGTCGATCTTTTCGCAGAGGATATGAGGCGCACCGCTGTCGATTATCTCGCCCCTTTTCATCAGCAGGACTTCTTTTGCGATAAACTCGATATCCGAAACAACGTGGGTTGCGATTATGACTATCTTGTCGAAAGCTATTTGTGCCACCAGATTTCTTATACGGATACGCTCCTTCGGGTCAAGACCTGCGGTAGGCTCGTCGAGGATAATGACTTTCGGTTCGCCGAGCATAGCCTGTGCGATGAGGGCACGCTGTTTCATACCGCCCGAAAAGCCGCCGAGGCGTTTGTTTCGGCTGTCCTGCAAGTTGACAAGGTTGATTAGCTTTTCTATCTGCGGCTTTGCGTCAGCTTTTTTCATGCCTTTGAGGGCAGCCATATAGTAGAGAAAACGCTCCAGCGTAAAGTTTGGATAAATCCCTTGTTGTTGGGGCATAAAGCCGAGAATTTTGCGGAAGTCGGCGTCCATTGTGCTTGTTTCAACGCCGTCAAATCTCACGGAGCCTGACGTTGGTTTCAGATTGTCGGTGATGATATTCATAAGGGTGGATTTGCCTGCACCGTTTGGGCCAAGCAGACCGTACACCCCTGCGGTGAACTCATAATTGAAGTTTTGAAGGGCAGTAAAGCTGCCATATTGTTTGGTGAGGTTTGTTAGGGTGAGGTTCATTTTGAGTTCTCCAATTCCGAGACAGCTTTCTTCTCATATGTGGGCGTGCCGCCTGTTCTGATAATAACCTGATCGCCCTTTATGGCGGCAATGTCATATGTATCTGTGAGTTTTGAAGTGATCTTGTCGCTTTCTTTGAAAAGATACTGACTGTTCTCGCTGTCTATGAGTGCATAGCCGTTTATTGTTGCAATATTTGTCACGTTTGTTCCGTCATCAATGCCCTCGATAGTCTGCTCTTTGCCACTTTTGTCAAGATAGCATGGCTTGTCGTCTTTCACATAGTAATAGCAGTTGTCAGATATTGCAGACGGCTCAGGCATGGCGTTTTTCTCCACCTTATCACTTGAAATATCATAGGAAAGATACTGGTAATCATACTCCGCCTTATCGTTATACTGCTCGATAGCTTCACTTTCAGACAGTCCGTTTTTATCTGCAAAGTCCTGCAAACGTTCCATAAACGGACGATCATCTGCCGCCTTTGATGTACGGAAAATGAGCTTATTATCCCACAAGCCATACACCCACGCACCGCAGCTATATCCCTTTGTGACTTCGCCTATATTATTGACTTTTCCGCTGTCAAGAGCCACCGAAACCAACTCCAGTGACGGCTCTAGTTCTTTAAAATCCTTGTCATAAGGCTGGTTAGTCATGACAAGATACGCTGTGCTGCCTACTATCGCCATTCTATCATAATCATTATAGCTAAGCCCGTCAATCTCAGCGACCTGCTTTTCATTAGCACCATTTATGTCAGAACAAAACATCATGGTATTTGTTGTATATGTTCCGTCATCTTTGGTTATTATATCGGAACTTCTCAGATAATAGAGCCTTTTATTGTAAATAAAAGGGTGATTGTCCTTGCCATATGCAGTGCAATCAGAACCCTCACGATGTTTGCAAGAAGGGTCGTCGCACACAGGGCTGTCCTCAAGGGTTGTCATATCCACAAAGTCAAGACGTGAATTTTCCTGCGTGGAAAAGCAAATGTTATTGTCATAGTCTGCACATTCATAAACAGAAACTATCCTCCACTTATCTGCCTGTGCGGCGTTGCTGTCCTTATTTTTATCGCTTTTACCGCAAGCGGTCAGGGTCATAGCTGCCGCTGACAATATGCTAATTATCTGTATTGTGTGTTTCATTGTACTCCTCCAGCTGTCTGTTTACCTCGTCAAGAATATCCTGCAAGCCTGCGGAATTCAGATCATCGTTCAATTTATCTAAATATTCTTTACCTGTTTTATATTCCTTAGAAGGAAAATCAGAATCAATAGTCTTTAAAACCTTATCAACAGCTAAAATTTTATCAGAAACATTTGTAGTGTCAAAACAAAAGCCAACACTCTTTGATAATTTAAAATCTGTTATTGCCTCGTGGTACTTTTCATTTGAATTAGGGTCATTAACACCATAAAACGGATATCGTATCAATCTGTTTTCGACACCCATTGTATTATAATACTCATATGGTTTTATGCAACCATTTATAATGTCATAATCAGTACCAAAACACAAGAGATCATTCAACTCTTTATTTGTCATGACCTCGCAGATAGCGTCAAATGCAAGATACTTGTTGTCTGATAACGCACATATGCCCAAAGCTTTTGAAGAAGTATATATTTTATTAGAGTATTGCGGATATATAGTGTATGATTCAGTTGAGGCATAGCTCGTTTGCAAACCGTATTCTTGGCTCGTTTTAAATTTGTTGTTTGTATAGCCGCCGCATAATGTAGAATTTATAGAGCCAAAATATGTATCTATATCATTTATATTATCATTGACAGGGTTGACTATAACGTCATTTGTGAAACCGTCGGATATGGTATTGAAAAGATTTTTTGCATAATCGGTTTCGTAAATATTCACGGCGTGACCATTATCATCGATGCAAATATTATCAGTTATAAAATCATAATTTGAGTATAATTGCATAAATCCGTGCATTCCGGCGGTAAATTTCCAACCTCTGGATTTGCACAGATCAATAACTTTCTGGAGTGATGTATCATATTTTCCTAAAAAATCATCAAGATCTATACTGTTTTTATCAACTAAATCAGCATTAAGCTCATATCCAAGATCTTCTTTTAAGCAAGACAACGAACCGTCGATACCATAAATTTTGCCGTTTATCATTAAACTCTTCCAATAATTTGTTGACATTTCGGCATAAATTTTCTTACCGCACTCGGTGTTTTCAAGGTATGTATTTAATGGTTCGAGAAAATTATTGTTGACACAATTCTGATATGGATTATAGAATGTATCAAAGCCTTGATATTTAAGCCCTGTATCAATTATATCGAATTTCTCTCCATTATCAAACGCATCTGACAATAGTTGTGCATATGAGGTTATAAAGTTAGAGTTATCATCTACCATATCAACGTCATATGTAAGATTTTTGAAACACAATACATAATTTTTATTGTGTTCAGATAAATACGAATTTACTTCATCTTCATATCGAATATTTTGGTCACTTACCCAAACAAGCACAGACTTATCGGGATATTGTTCTTTGATTTTTTCGTATCTTTTCTCAAAACTATAAATCGGAGTATCGTCTGAATAATAGTATTCAACTTCATCATCAAGGGTATCATCTGTTTCATAAGAACTTGTATTGTCATTTGAACTGTAATCCGAGATCTTGCTTATTGAGGAAATATCAGAATTGCTTGCACAACCCGTTATCATTAAACAACTTAGAATTATCGTTAGTCCAAATCTATATTTTTTCAATATACAACACTCCTTCGTTCAATAATTCGGGCATAGCTTTCACTATGCCCAAATAAAAACTAATTAAGACACATATGATCCTGTTTTATTTAATGTTCTTTTAGAGTAACCAGTTGCTGTATGTGTTGATGTGACCGAGCTCCAACCATGTCCCTTTGTATTGGTCAAATAACACGTTACACCACTGGTCGCACTGCCATTACCATATCATAAAATTCAAAATTATCGATACTAATCTCTTCATTACTTCCACCAAGTCTTTTATTTGCTATAATATACAATTTATTTACACTCAAGTCAAGCAATTTGGCGTGACGTGTAAGTTTTTGTCGTGAAATACAAAAAGAGAACTGTCCACCATATAAAAAACCGGCGTAACAGCTCTCTTTTTCGTTATAAATTTAACTTGTTTCTCTCAATTTGCTATAACTTAAACTTGCCAATATAAAGAGATTTTAACGTTTTACAGTAAAGTTGATTTTAACGTTATCAAACATGTGAACACTTTATCCGATTCGTAAAATTCACATCTTCCCTGATATTTTTCTGCAATCTCTCGTATTATTTTAATTCCCCACCCATGCTTATGGGCATTTAATTTTGTTGTTTTAAGGCTCGGATTCCTTTTTAAAACAGACTCATTAATTGCATTTCTGACTACTATTCTATATATGTCCATTGTTTTACTGATGTCAAGGTTTATGAACCTTTCTGACTCGTCAGTTATTTTTTCACTAGCCGTTATAGCATTGTCAAGCGTATTGCTTAAAATATGAAGCATATCAATATCATCTATACCATCAAAGCTCTTAATGCAGCTGCAATTTGTTCTGATTCCTTCTGTCGCTGCGACTGCAAACTTAGAATTTATAATAGCATTTACAATATAATTGTCTGTATTTACAAAGCTTTCACTGATTGATATAACGTTAACATATTTCTCTATGTACTTCATTGATTCATCTGCGTGTCCCTGAGCTATCATTGTATATACAGCGGACAACTGATCTTTCAAATCATGTCTAATCTTTCTTATCGAATCATATTGCTGACTTGCATTCTCTATATATTGGTGACCGTATTGCTCTTGGACCTTTAAAAGTTCCAGTTCTTTTTTCTGATTATTTTTCACAGAAATAGAATCAATCATATAAAAGATTATAATGTTAACTGCAACTATCGTTAAAATCAATAAGTTTATATAGAGTCTCTGCGTTGAATCAATAGCTATCAAATGAAGTAAGAACATCATAATAATGGATATTGCAAGTATTAATATAATAGCGATCCACTCAACTGCATTAAAGTTCTCAGAAGTCGTTGCCAATAATTTCAGCATCAACTTTACTGAAATAAAGAATAATGCCTGTGCAAAAATCAATACCGTAAAACGAGCAAATCCGGATTCCGTAACTATTTCTTTTATTGACATTGAATTTACTGATGAAACAAAATTAAGCGTAATTATAGATATTAAAGAAATCATAACAAGAGGAACAGTGGCTGCAAACAGTTTTTTTATTATACTGCCTTTTCTGTTCACTAAGGCATATAGAAACAAAGCCGTTAAGTAGCAGACAATCCCAAGAATGCCCTCAAAAATCGTTAAGTAATTCATTACGGTTATCAGTAATCCGAGCGTACAGAAACACAATGCAAAAGCAATAATGTTTTTCTTAGTGCTTTCTGTTTTCGGAGGCAAAAACTTATATATAAAATAAGTTTCCATAAAACCTTCATAGAAATTTATAATCACTTCAAAAGCAATCCATATTATACTCATTTATATCGTTTCCCTCAAATATTTTGAAAAATCGGTATCAACCGTGTGTTTGTACTTTCTACTCATTGGAAGTCTAAAACCTTGCTTAAAAATAACTTCGTCATTTTTCATATCCAAATTAAAAACATGACTAAGATTAACAAGATACTTTTTATGAACTCTCGAAAAATCGTATTCCGCAAGCTCACTTTCAAGGTCACCGATAACTGCACGTACTTTAATATGAATCTGTGAACCATACTCATCCAAGATACAATATTTCACATGATGATTGTCACTTTCAATATACAAAATATCTCTGTATTGAATGCAGATTCGCCCATGCTCTTCATCGCTCAAAATTATTTTTTGGTGCTGCTTTAAATAAACAGAAAGCTTGTTTAAGACATTAACAACATCTTTATTTAATCTTGAAACGCTAGACTTTTGTATAAAGTAAAACGGCTGAAATTCCATGCTTCCGTACACCAGTTCATTGTGATTTGTAACAAATATTATATAACAATCCCTTCTTTGTTTTCTTAATATTTTTGCAACATCAAAGCCTGTGAATTCAGGCATATCAATATCCAAAAAAATCACATCAAAAAATATGTGCTTGTGTTGATTCAATAAACTTTGACCGTTATTGAAACCTTGAACATTTACATCTTTAAAATAATTTATTGCATTCTCTGAAATTATTCTTTTTAATGTTTCTAAAAAACTCTCATTATCATCACAAACTGCGATTTTAAGCATATCCTTCACCACCTTTGTATGACATTATATCAAACATTTTTCACTAAATCAATACACCTTTTATTAATTATGTTATAAAATCACTTACATCCGTATATAAACGCTTGGCTTTGCAATAATTGTCACCAAACAATCCGCCATTCAAACATCTATATATTCCGGAATTAATATGATTACTCATAGTTCTGAGCCTGCTCGTCCTTGATACCCAGTGACAGTTTTTTTTGACTTATCATCCTCCGCAGCCTGCTGTCCACCGTCCGCCTGACCGACTTGTACTTTTGCTCATAGTCGTCCTCTATACACCTACTAAGACTAACAAACAAACTAAAAATCGTATTTGCAAGCAGATCATTCTCAAACTTCGATATGTTGTCCAGCATAGCCTGTGCATATTCATTGCCATCGTTTGCGGACTTTGTAAACCATTCGATAGCTTGTTCCTTATCCTTTGTAAGTCCCTCTGCCCCGAAAAGATAGATCCTGCCAAGCTGATAACTTGCCCAATGATTTTTGGCAGCACAATTCTCGAAATAATTGACAGCTTTTTGTATATCATACTTTTCTTCCTGCAAATGCAGCTTTGCAAGTGCATACTGCACATACTCGTTATCTGTCGCCAAGAGCAAATATCTTTCTGCTTTGTCCAGATTTTGAGACATTATCTCGCCTTGCAAATAAATTTTGCCTAGTCTGTAACAAGCAATGACATCTCTGCTGTCCGCACACTCAGTAAGCAAGGCTATTCCCTTTTCAATGTCCTGTTCCAAATGCTCTCCTGAAATATATTCAAGGGCAAGGAATCTTTTTGCATTGCTGTTTTTAAGTTTGACAGCTTTCTCAAGCAATTTTACTGCACTATCTGCATTCTGCGGAATGTGTTCACCTATCAAAAGTGCTTTGCCATACTCACTTTTGGTTTTGTCGATATCACTTGACACATTTTATACGGACAAGAATTATGTAGCAAGTGAGTTCATTGAAAAGGCTATATTGTTTTATATCGGCTATATGAGTCAGCAAGATAATCTCAACTATATCTCTCCGATGATTACCGAAACAGTGAAAGCGCAGATCAATGGTACAGAACAGCGCTTGGCACGTCTGCTCTTCAAGGTTGCTGTTGAGCTTGGCAAGCTGATGCACCTGCTTGCGGCGGCGAATGATGTTGACGATGAAACGCTTCGTCAGCTTCTTGTCATGTGCATCAACGAGGTGCGTAAAATCAACGATGCCATTGACTGCGAGGATGCTGTCAGGTATCAGAAGGAGTAAAACAAAAGCCGTAATCAGAGTGTGTCTGATTACGGCTTGTACATAATTCTCGGATTTGATTTTTTACTTCTTAATCATATACTTATCTAAATCTGATGTTTCACCTCTGAAAATAAACCATTCAGGAAATTCATTCAATTTGAATCGTATAAATTCATCAACAGTGCGATAAATCTCATCCTTTTCAGGATCGTAATATGAACTTCTGTTAGCGTAAATCGTAATACCAGTAAAATCTTTCTCTGACCCCATCGGACATTTACACGGAGCATCGTTGTTGGTTATGATGATATGCTCTTCGGTTTCACCTTCTGATGGTGACAAATAAAATTCTCCACAGGCAGATAAATTATTTTCCACTGAAAACTGAATTTCATTATTCATATAATCCGCCAAAACTTCTCTGTTTATCCGATAGATAGGACCTCTAAGAAAATCCTTTATTTTAGAAAATAAACCCATAACAATCTCCTTAATCCAAACATTTCTCTTCAATTTCCTGATTGGCAATGATCAGCTTAATAAACTCCACGAGATTGTCAGCGACGAAATAAACTTCATTATCCATCTCGTTGTCTATTCTGACAATGCGAGGTTCGCCGTTTTCGTCAGCAGATCTGAAATCCATGTAATACATATCATGACCTGCTGACTGTGTTTCACCGAAAGGAATACCAATGTCAGGATACTCCCATTCTTCCTTCCAGTTTTCAAATCTCTCTTCCAGACTGTTGTATGTGTCAGCAGTGGGACCGATTCCGTAGATCGTTGTCAGCCAGCTCTCATCAAATTCATCAGAAATCATACCGCCGTTTTGAACCTTCAGCAGTTCAATGTATGATGCAGGCATTTTATATCCTAAAGTCTGTTCGGCTCTTGCAATCATCTCGTCTGTAAGCTCACCGAATACATAACTTTTTCCGTACTCGCTGTCATGGTCAAACAGCTTAGTCAGATCAATATCACCAAATAAACTCATGAAATATTCCTCCTTGGATTCTTGATATATTATAACGATGCAAACCAATCCTGTATAAACAACTTCTGTTGTTCGGTTGTTGGAAAATCATCTGTATCGCATGTTTCTGCTTCATCTGCATATACAACCGTGTTGACTTCTTAGTTTTCAGTTAAAATCAGTAATGCGACCTCATATTTCTCCATACATGTACCCTCGCTGTGTATTTTATCATTACTTTCTAAATTATACAACATTCACGAAGAAATATCAATCCCCACCGAAAGGAGTGACACCATGTCCAAGCTAATCGTAACTAGCAGATACCTGAAAAAAGGTACAGTAAAAAAATCGCAGAACTATATGAAGTACATTGCAACCCATGAAGGCTCTGTGCATGTAAAAGATAACAGTTGAAATGAACCTTAGAAAATGAAAAAAGCCTATTTCATCGGTTTTCAACTTTGTGAGAAAACAACAAAATAGGCTTGCAAATTTTGTGAAATAGTTTTATGCGAAAATCAGTAACGATTCCCTTGAAAATGTCGAAACATTTCCAAAACCCCTGATTAGTATCAAGTGTCATGGGTTCAAATCCCTTTTTGACTGAAAAACATCTACGATTTCACACTAAAAATTTTCGTCCCTAAAACGTCAAAAAAAAGCCCGTAAATACGAGCTTTTCTTCGGTTACATCTATTTCATTGCACTAATATGTCTTGCGACTATAAAATAGATGAATGGAAAAGTGTCTGCTTTTGACAACAATTCAAGAAATCTAAGCAACGCGAACATGATTACATTTAATATTATACTTTTTCACTTCTTAATCGACTTTCAATCAGCACTACGGATACACCACAGTTTTCATCAGATATATCCTCGATATTGATATAATTACCTAGTGCCTCATCTAACAATGTCATATCTCTCATACCCTCTGTACAAAAATGACTACATTCATTAATTCTAGAAAATGACTTAAGTTGTGCATTCTTTCTTTTGGAATATTTCAAAGTTGAAATCTTTAGTAAATCCCATATCATTTTAGACCATTCATCTTCCGTTGTATGTGGGTTACTATCAAATGTACGTCCCGACTTTAATTTCAGCAAATCAATAAGCTCACTTGACAAACTGTTATTAATACATAAGATATCATCGGGAATTGCACATCCCATTGGAAACATTCCCTTTCTAAAATACAATCCATTAGTAAATGAATTGTCATCTATTAATAAATATTGTGCCCCATCATTTATAGTTTTAGGTAGAATGTTTCTTTTCTTTCCATTCAAATTCCCAGCTCTACAATATGTAAATTGTGGCCAGTTTTTATATAGCTCTAATTGATGCCTCTCACTTTGATGTACCCGTAGACAGGGATCACTTGATACTTTTGCCTGAAGCAAAAGAGAATTTAAGACGATTTCACCTTTTAGTTTCCTATCTGCATAAACAAATAAAATATCTCCCAACTCTGTTTTCTTAGCTTGTTTAATATCTACTATTGGTTTTTGATGGCAATACACACCTAAAACCGAAAAATCATAATATGGGAAAACTGCAACTAATACATTAAATAAATCCTTCACAAATTTTGTTGATAGTGCTGACATATAATCCGGCTCTTGTGGTTTTTGCGATGTACACCTATTTGCAACCCACTTTACAGAATCTAAAAGAGCATTATCTATCAGTTCTTCTAAAATATGTCGTTTGCTATTAATGTCATATGCTTTCATATTACACCTTTCCACCTTATAATTTAAATTTAGTTTTGCTACATTTGACTCTAAAATCAAGGATATCAAAATAATTCTTTTATTGTAATAGCCTAAAATTGCTTCTATCCCTTATGTGATAATTATGTCTTTTATATCAAATTCGGAATGTGTGACTAATACAAAAAAATGCAAAAAAACAATTTGTTACAATTAAATCAAATAAACCGCATAATAGTAAAACCAAAATAACATTCAAAACTTAATCCTGTATAATAAAACTTGACACATACAAAACAATCAAAGTATAATAAAAACAA
>NZ_QTXU01000032.1:0-23940 GCF_003461785.1 Ruminococcus sp. AM43-6 | reverse complement strand
TCTGCAGAAGCAAATTCATATTCTATTGCAAACGACATTACAACAACCCCGATAGCAGCTAATGAAACTAAAACATTTGGATTCAAAGCTTTAAAGGAAAGAGGTGTAACAGCGGAAATATTCAACTGTATAGTTAATGTAGTGACTATTAACGAAAACTTTGAATCGCTTGAATTTCTTGAAACTGGTCTTGTGTTGACTGCTTTTGCACAATACAATTAAAATACGATACGGATGACGACGGTATAAGCGACGGCGATGAAATAGCTCTAGGACTTGATCCATTAAATCCCCAGACTTTTGGCGTGCCTGATTCTGAGTATATATTTGAAGTTGACGTTCCGCCAGATGTCGAAAACTTTTCAAATATTAATACCGATACAAATCCTTTCGAGGTATCGGTTAAAATAAAAGCTGCAGGAAATATTCTGTCAAATCTTGATGTAAGAGAAAGCCTTTACTCAAAAGCAATGACAAATGATGCAACTTTAGGAATTTGTTCGGAATTTATTTACGATGAGGGTTGCAAAATTGAAGAAGCTGTGATACAATTTAAAATAGATGACGAGAATGCAGTTGAAGCAGATACAAAAAAGGCTGAAGATTCTGAGTTCTATACACTGTTTCCATTGCTTATTTCAGTATTAGAATTAGGCGATCAAGGCATATCTACTGCTTTTTCATGTATATCGGACCTTTTCAGTAACACGGTCAAAAATATTGATATATATGAAATCTCAAACGGAGAATTATCAAAAGCAAGTAAGGAATTTATATCTAGTCTTTGCAATGAGTTGAGTAATGTTTCTACTCAAAAATATTCATATTCAGGTAATGGGGAGGCTCATTATATATATGAATACTATTATGATAATAGTAATTCTCTTGAACAATCAATTATAAATCTTGCTTATTCCAGACAATTTGCTGAGATGAAGTATAGTGAAAATATGCTTGCTATTCCATTATGGATAAGAAAATATATTTATGATTATACATCAACAGTTGATACTGACAATGGAGAAATGGACTTACTTGCATATAGAAACATCTTGTATATAGAAGATAATTTTACAAAAGGTGATTTGGCAATATGAAAAAAACATTCTCAAAAAAAATGATATATGCAGTAATAATAATTTTGATTATTATGCTGATAACTATTGCTATTTGTTGTACTCCTTCTTCTTTAATTGGAAAATCAGTTCTTATTCGTCTGGCTGTAACAATCCCAATCAATATTTTATTCCAGATCATTCTTTATCTTGGAGCATCATTATTGATTTTTTATGTTTTTCATAATTTAATTAGAGAGAATAATAAAGTCAAGCAGTTAATCGCTAATATAATTTGCACATTTATTTGCATTTTTTTAGGCTATGCTTTGATTACAGATAGCTATGTTTCAATACTTCGCGGAAATATTAAGGGGGATTTTCTCTTGTGGCAAGATGTCTTGCTGGATTTACATGATTCTGATGTTAAATCTATTGATAACCTAAAAATTAAAGATTTTTATTTTCCCGGAGAAGTTTCGCATACATCTGCTAGTCGTGATTCTTTATATATTGTAGCTGTAGACAAAGAAGGAACTATTTACAGGTTTCCTATAACTCAAAAAGACAAATTGCTGATAACTGATAAAGATAATTCTAAATTAAGATCCGGAGAAATTGAATACTATAAAAAATCAGGTTTGATGAAATCAATATCATTTTCAAAGGAGAACCAAAAAACGTCTGAAATTCAAATGGTTGAAATAACTCTTACCGAAGAGGAGATAGCCCATGAGAAACGGATTTTGGTAAACAGACCCGAAGTGGATAGCTATGATAAAAACCTATTCTGGTACGTCACCAAAAACGGTGAATTTAGTAAATGTTTTCAGGCATACAGCAAAACTTGGACTAATTTTTTGACTTTTGCTGATAAAGGTGATTACACAGTTACTTTAGTGACTGATTATTATGCTGATACGGGAGAATATACTCCTATCAGCAATACGATTGAATATACTATTGAATAACAGGAGGAGAAACAATGTCTCAATTTACAAAATCATTCCTATGGAGATTTATATTAGATATAATTCTTCTTGGAATTTTCGTGAGACTTATGCAGAACATTATCTTGGCGATTCTGTCAATCAGTACTACAATATTCGACTAGTGGATGTTCAAAATTATTATTATAGGTTAGCTTATGCAAGATTATTATCTGAAAAGAAATATGTCGATTTTAAAGAGAGTGCTCCAGAACTATTTTCAGCACTGCGTGATAATTCTGACATAACTTCTGCGAAAATAATGATAGCAAAGCTTGAGAAGGTGTTGACAGATGCGTAAATATCCCAGAAATGTAGAAGAGAAAGATAATTACCTTTCTCTTTTGATATTTCCGAATTTGATGCTATACATAATTGCATTTGCAGGATTTGATTATTTTTATAATAATGTATTTTGTGAATTTAAGGCAGAACTTCATTTAACAAAGATATTATACTTTTTAATGATTGTGATATGTTCTTATAATGCTTCTAAACTCATTTTGACGCTGGTTGAGTTTCCGTACAGAACCTATAAGGGTGAGCATTATACATACAGGAATAAATTTAATTTTTTCAAGGCAATTTATAAAAAACAATTTTTTCGCATTTTTATAATGTTTTTGCTCTTTTTTCTCTGTATGCTCATTCATATGAATTTAAAAGCATTTGATTATGAAATTACGCCTGAACATCAAACAAATATTAAAGAAAATCAGAGCGTTGTATCCTCTTCTGATTTAAAAGATGATGATTCAATTCTATTAGCGGAAATTACGATTGAAGAAAATAAAAATATTATTCTTATAAACAGACCCGAAATACCGCAGAAAGAAACTGATAAAAACTTATTTTGGTATGTAACCCAAAATGGCAAATTATGCAAATGTTTTCAGGCATACCGTAAAACTTGGACTAATTTTTTGACTTTTGCTGATAAAGGCGATTACACAGTTACTTTAGTGATTGATTATGATGATGCTACAGGAGAATATACTCCCATTAGTAACACGATTGAATACACGGTTGAATAATAAGTAGGAAAAACAATGACACAATTCACAAAATCATTTCTATGGAGATTCATATTAGACATTATCTTATTGGGGTTATTTGTTAGGTTCTGTCAAAATATTATTTTGACAATTACGTCAAGATTCATATCAACCTATTCGACACCGTTTCTTCTTATTGAAGCAGTTGTCGTATCGGCAATCAGTATGTTGTTTATCTGCTTTATTACATATTGGAATATCGGTGTTATTTCAAACAAATGGAGAGCTATGAAGCTTTGAGGGGTTTATAAGTTTCATTGATAAGTGGATAGAGAAAATGACCAGATTGGTGATTGCGCGAAAAATGCAGGATAGTTGTAAATATGTTGAATTATCGATACTACGAAAAAGACCGAGTAAGATGTTCCGGTGGAACATTTTGCTCGGTCCGATTATTATTTGACTTGAATAGTTATTATGTTGTAATATCAGAACGGAGCTGCATATACTCCGTAGATCTCGGTATAATTAGAGGTAAATATGTGAAGCTGTCCCATATCATAAATGCTTACTCCGTAGTTGTTGAAAGCTTGTGCAATGTCATCGTATGAGTAGAAAGCAACTTCTGACGACACCTCGCTTGCACTAATGCAAATATCCCAGCTATATGAGTACTTGTTTTCAAGGACCAGCATAGGAGCGCTGTCACCGTTGTAAACCATAGCAATTTTATAGCTATCGCTTATATACTTTAACCCGTCTGAAATCGTGAGATCTGAACAGACAGGTATACCGCTTCCCATTTTATTTTGTAATAGTCACCAATCACATAACACTGTTATGTTTCAATATCATATAATATGCTGAAAATATAGTAAATGTATTGACATATCGGGCGTTATATGCTAAGATAACAGTGTTATGTGAAGTGGAAAGCGGGGTGCAGTAATGGGTGACGAACTTGAAACAAGGGAAAAGCTGTTGGAAAGTGCAATGACCGAGTTCTCTGAAAATGGTTATATGAAGGCTTCTCTGAGAAAAATATGCGCTGACGCAGGCGTGACGACCGGTGCGCTGTATTTCTTCTTTAAAAATAAAAATGACTTGTTCAAGGCTATTGTCGATGAGCCGCTGAAAGAGCTTTGCAGGCTTCTTACGGAGCATTATATGCAGGACGCTCAGGATATGGATAGCGATGACCCTGCGGTGCTGTCTGCTGAGTATCACATTGATACTCACACCGACCTTGACAAACTTGTTGATTATATGTATCTCCACTATGACGTTTTTATGCTGCTGCTCACGGGTGCGCAAGGGTCTGAGTATGAAAATACTGTGGATATGATCGTAGATATGACAGAAAAGGGCTTTAGGATATCAGCGGAAAAAGCTGCCGCAAGAATGCCTAACTGCCACGTTGATGAGTATATGCTTCATTGGATAACCCATATAAGTGTTGACGCCTACACTCATTTGCTAACTCACGAGAGAGATGTGGAAAAGGCAAAGCTCCATATGCGCAGAGTAATGGAGTTTCTAATAAAAATATGGTTTACAATGATAGTCGAGGATTAGAAAATTGCCGCCTGCGGGCGGTAACTTTTAGAAACCTACATAACAACGTTATGTGTGAATTTTGTATCTCGAATGTCGATGAAATGTGCAGATATGCACATTTTTATATAAAGCAAAGTTAGCTAAGTCTAACTCGTAAATGGAGGAAATAATATGTATTTGGAGATCAGAGATGTGAAGAAAAGCTACGGCAGTGACGCCAGCTATATTCAGGTGCTAAAGGGTATCACCACAAGTCTAGAAAAAGGTCAGATGTGCGTTATTCAGGGTACGAGCGGCTCTGGTAAATCCACGCTTCTTAACTGCATAGGCGGCCTTGACACTATGGACAGTGGCTCTGTTAAGGTCGACGGTAAGGAAATTTTCGGTCTTAAACCTGATAAGCTTGCCGACTACAGAAAGGAAAATCTGGGCTTTATCTTTCAGTTTTATAACCTCGTTCCAAATCTGACAGTTGTGGAAAATATTCAGGTTTGTGAATATCTTTCAGATTCGCCACTGGATATGGAAGAACTTCTCACAACGTTGGGACTTTCCGAACACAGAAACAAGTTTCCGTCACAGCTTTCAGGCGGTCAGCAGCAGAGATGTGCTATAGCAAGGGCGCTTATAAAAAATCCAAAGCTGCTTTTGTGCGACGAGCCTACAGGCGCTCTTGACTCCAAAACTTCAAGGGACATTCTCATTCTGTTGGAGAAGATAAACGAAAAATATGGCACAACAATGCTTATCGTTACTCACAACAATGCTATAAAAAATATGGTGCATAAGGTAATAATCGTTAAGGACGGACTTATCAAAAAGGATTATCTTAACGAAACACGCATACCTGCCGCAGAGTTGGAGGACTTGTAATGAACAGGGTACTCAGAAAAAGGCTCGGACGTGAGCTTAAAACAAATTTCGCACGTTATCTTGCGCTTGTATTGCTTATCGTAATGGGAATGTACATAATAGTTTCCGTGGTTGCAAGTGCAGACACTATCATCGACGGAACAGCCGAACATGGTAAGATGAACAAGGTCGAGGACGGACAGTTCGGCGTTTTTATTCCTCTTACAGACGAGCAGGAAAAGGAAATAACAGACAAAGGAATTACTCTTGAACAGCATTTCAGCATTGACGTTACAGCAAAGGACGGCTCAAAGCTCCGTGTTTTCCGTAAAAGAAATGACATTGACCTTATCGAGCTAGACAGCGGCAGACTTGCTGAAAAAAAGGGCGAAGCGGTAGTCGAAAAGCGCTACAGCGAGGAACATTCTCTGTCAGTGGGCGATAAGCTTACAGCAGGCGGAGTTGAATTCGAGATTGTTGGAATAGGAACTACACCTGACTATGACACACCTTTTGAAAATTTCTCTGACACGGCTGTGTCAAGCAAGGGCTTCGGACTTCTTTTCGTAAGCGACGATCAGTATGACTATTTCAAAAATGACAGTGAACAGAAAGCGGAGGACCTTTGCTATGCTTACAGACTTAACGGCAAGGCAACTGATGACGAGCTGAAAGAAATGATCGAGGATTTTGACTTTGATTATAAAAAAGTCACAGACAAGTATTATCTTGAAACTATCAAGGACGTCTTGAAACAGCGTGACGATATTTCAAATGGTATCGATAAGCTCTATGACGGCTCTCAGACCCTTAAAGACGGTGTGAAAGACCTTTCTGAGGGAGCAGACGCTCTCTATGACGCAATGGGCGGACTTTACGAGGGTGCAAAGGCAATCCCAGAGGGTGCGAACGCTATCACGGCAGGAGTTAAGGCCGCATATGACGGCTCAAAAGACCTGTCAGAGGGTGCAAGATCTGCATACAGCGGTGCAGAGAGCCTTGCAAATGGTATTGATAGCTTCAAAAAGCAGGCTGACGAGCTTCTTGACGAGTTGTTCACCATTGATCTTGACAATCTGACAATGTTCGTGAAAAAGGGCGACAACGTTCGTATAGCTGGTGCGGCAGGTGACGTTGTCATGAACAAATATGCAGGACTTGGTGTGGGTGTTATACTTATGGCACTTCTTACTTATGTTATCTCTGTTTTCGTCATTCATCAGATTCAGCGTGAAAGCAGTGTTATAGGTGCGCTTTATGCTCTTGGCGCAAAGAAAAAAGATCTTATCCGACACTACGTAACATTGCCGACTATAGTTGCATTTGTTGGCGGAATAATCGGTGCGGTCATAGGCTTTTCACCTGTGGGGATCGATTATCAGCTTCTCGACAGCTACGCATATTCTTCGCTCCCTGATTTTACCCCTGTTTATCCTTTGTATCTTATCATTTACAGCGTTGTAATGCCTCCTGTTGTTTCGTTTATAGTTAATACCCTTGTGATAAACAAGCGGCTTTCTCAGACGGCTCTTTCACTTATTAGAAACGAGCAGAAAACAGGTCACTACAGCAGAGTGAAGATAAAGAGCAGGAATTTTATCCGCAGATTTCAGATACGCCAAATGCTTCGTGAAATGCGCACAGGCATAACAGTGCTTCTCAGTATGCTGTTTTCACTGTTTATTCTTATGCTTGGCGTTGATTGCTACTACCTTTGTGAGAACGTGAGAAAAGACACTATAAATGACACAAAATACGAGTATATGTACACTCTGAAATATCCAGAGGAAAGCGTTCCGGAGGGTGGTGAGGCTTGCTTTGTAAAAACGCTTTCAAAAGAACAGCTTGGCTATAACCTTGATGTCACCGTTATGGGTATGGACAGCGACAACAAGTATTATGATGTGAAAACACATAAGGGCAAGAGCTTTATAACAGTGAGCCAGTCAGTTGTGGAGCGTTACGGAGTGGCAAAGGGCGATAAGTTTATCCTGACAGACGATGCGACCTCAATGGATTACGCATTCACAGTGGAGGATATCTGCGACGAGCGTGGCGGACTTATGGTGTTCATGGATATTGACAGTATGCGTGAGCTTTTCGGTGAGGGCGACACTTACTACAACTGTTTGCTTTCAGACAAGAAACTTGACATTGACGAGGGCAGACTTTACAGCACAACAACAAAATCGGATATCGAGCGTTCAGCGGCAGTTTTCACGGATCTTATGATGTCAATGATAGTAATGCTTATTGCGGTTGCTGTAATAATTTTCTGCTCTGTGATGTTCCTAATGCTGAATGTTACAATAGAAAGGGCTTCCTTTGGAATATCTCTTGTGAAGGTGTTCGGCTATAAGACCAAGGACGTGAAAAAGCTTTACCTAAACGGAAACGCAATTATCATAACGTTGGGCGCACTTATCGAGATACCGCTTTCAAAGATGTTTATGGACAAGGTTTTCCCAGTGTTCATTCCAAACGTAACAAGCGGAATAAACCTTGCATTCCCATGGTATACTTACGTTATAATTTTCGCAGGAGTAATGGCAACATACTTTATCATCACCTCAATTCTTGTAAGAAAGCTTGGCAAGATAACCCCTGCCGAGGTGCTTAAAAACAGAGAATGATTTCTTAATATACAAAAAAACGTACAGAGCGTAATGATGTGACCTCCAAATCGTTAGATTTTTGTTCTAACTTCTGGGGGTCGGATCATAAAGCTTTGTACGTTTTTGATTATGCCTAATTTGTATTATTGTCTATTTTGGTTATGATAACTGCGGCAATGGTAAGGACAATATATCCTGCTGTGACCTCAAATGGAAATTTTATTATTGCAGTTTTGGGGATCATAAAAGGCAAGGTAGATATTGCACAGCATGGAGGAAAATAAAGCTTTGCTTTTCGGCAAAGGACGAATATCACAGCCGAGGATAAAACTGCACCAAATGTCAGGGTAAGCCCAAGCTTTTCAGAGATAAAAAATCTTGCCATAACGCCTGCGAACGCAGCCGCCGACATGAGAGCAATTGCTGTGTATTTTCGATTCATAAGCTTTGAGCCTTTGCCGCTAAGTTCAAAAAATGCAACTATAAGCGGCGGAGCGATAAAGAATATCTCGTGAAAATGCGCAGGCAATATGCAGATAACAAGCACCGTGATGACTTGTTTTGCTCTTAGTTTTAGAAGCTCTGAGCTTGGTTCGATAGGTCTATATTTATACTTTTCATGAAGTCCAAAGCACTCAAGAACTTTTTGAAAAATAAGTATAAATGCTGTCATGACCGCAACGGAAATGACGTAAACAGGGCTTTTTGTACCCATAAGTATCGGAAGTATGCAGGCTGAAATGGCAGGAACGAAGCTAGTTTTTGACAGTGTTATAACGCTCACTGCTACAAGAAGTCCCAAAGCTATACGAAGTATAAGTATCTCAGGGATAAACCGCACTATGCACAAGCCTGCGACAGCGGCAGAAACTATCGCCGCAAAAAGCCGTGTTCGAGAGGTGTTCCACGATTGCACAGGCGCAATTAGCGCACCCATTGCCACTGCCGTTATCTCAGGAAAAATTATTTCCTTTTCCCCGAAGATCTCCGCCGAGCCGACCATTATTGCCACCACAGCAAGGGATATTCCCATAGCTATATTTTGATTTTTGTTCATTGCTTCACCTTGATGTTTTTTTATTTATTATAACATAAAGGGGAGAGGTTTTCAATTGGTGGTGTCAAAAATACTCGTCTGACCGTCACTCACGTCAAATTCGTTTTCGTATGCGAAAATCTCCTCTGGGCTGTACATGACACCATGGCTTTTGCACTGAGATACAAAAATATCCATAAGTTTCTTATTGTTCGGACTATTGCAGATATAAGAATTTCCAAAGGTACGGATATATTTTTCTTTCATTCCCGGAAAATGCTCGTCAAGCTTCTTGTAAAAATACTCTCTGTCGCCCTCACGGAGAGTGACCCCGAAGCTAAAGCATATTATCCCCTTAACGCCTGCATCAAAGCACATATCCAATATGCGGCGTAAATTTTCTTCCGTATCGTTTATAAAAGGCAGAATAGGCGTGAGCCACACGACAGTTGGGATTTCACGCCGCTGAAACTCTTTCAGCACCTCGTATCGCCCTTGAGTGGTGCAAACATTCGGCTCTAGTATCCTGCAAAGCTTTTCGTCAGCCGTTGTAAGGGTCATTGCAATGACCGCCTTGCTCTTTTGGTTTATGCGCTGGATTATATCAATATCACGGAGAATTTTGTCAGACTTTGTGATAAGCGTGACACCAAAGCCGTATTTTTCTATTGCCATAAGGCTTTTCAGCGTGAGCTGTACTGTCATTTCAAGTGGCATATAAGGGTCGCACATTGCGCCCATGCCTATCATGCACCTGCGGCGTTTGCGTTTGAGGGCTTCTTCGAGAAGCTCCACGGCGTTTTCTTTTATTTCGATATCTTCAAAATCATGCTGCATATTATAGCATACCGAGCGGCTGTCGCAGTAAATACAGCCGTGCTGACAGCCACGATATAAATTCATGCCGTTTTTTTGCGAGAGTATACCTTTTGCCGTTGTGAAGTGCATAACTTTTTTCTCCATGATTTGTTACTAATATCATAACACATATGTTCTGCAATGTCGAGGCTTGAAAAACAACTTCAAAGGTGCTATAATGGATTAAAAGCCAAAAGGAGCGTTGAAAATGAGAAATATACCTACAGATATTTACATAGAAAATGGAGCGGTAAAAAATCACGGGGGCGAAATAGCGGAACTTGGCAAGAAAGCCATGATAGTCACAGGCAGATATTCTTCTGCGGTGAACGGTTCTCTTGATGATGTCAAGGCAGTGCTTGAAAGTCAGGGCATTGGATATGTGATATATAATGATATTGAGGAAAACCCGTCTGTGGAAACTGTTTACACAGCGGCAACGGCGGCGGTAAAATACGGCGTGGATATGTTCGTGGCAGTGGGCGGAGGTTCGCCAATGGACGCAAGCAAGGCGATATCAATGCTTGCTAAGAATGGGATAGTTTGCGAAAATGCCGAGTTTTCCGAAAGCGAGAGCGTTGTAAAAGCTGAGAAGTGTGAGCTTTCAGACAGCATTGCCAAGGTGGAGGAGCTTCTTTACACTCCTGCGAAACTACCTTTTTACCCTATAGTTTGTGTGCCTACCACCTGCGGAACAGGCTCGGAGGCTACACCTTATTCTATACTGACTTCCCACATCAAGCAGACCAAGAAATCTATTGCCCACAAAATTTTTCCGTCACTTGCATTGGTGGACTACAGCTATCTTAAAACCTCCTCATACAGCGGTATGAAAAGCACCTGCGTTGACGCACTTGCTCACATGATAGAGTCACGGCTCAACACCAACGCAAATGCGTTCAGCCGTGCATATGCAGAGGATGGTATGAAGCTTTGGGCAAGCTGTAAGGGCTGTCTTGAAACAGAGGAGAGATTTGCTCATATGACCGATGATGAGTTCTCAACTTTCATGCAGGCGTCAGTGCTTGCAGGCATGGCGATAGCCTACACAGGCACAAGCATACCTCACGGTCTGAGCTATACTTTGACCTATGAAAATGGCGTACCCCACGGCAAGGCAGTAGGCGTTTTTCTGTCAGGCTTTTTGAAAAAATACGGTGACAGCACCGAAACTGAGTATGTTGTAAAACAGCTTCTTGGCTTTGACGATATCGACGCTTTCAGGGACTATATCAGGACGCTTTTTGGCAATCTGGATATGTCAGAGGAGCTTTGGAAGAAGGACAGAGACGGAATACTTGCCAACCCTGCCAAGCTTAAAAATTATCCTTTTGAGCTTACGGCAGATGTGCTTGACGATTACGTTCGCTATTATAACGCATAAAAGAAGCTGTCAGGGCGGTGGCTCTGACAGCTTTTTTATTACATCTTCGCAAGCCTGTCTATCTCTGCAAGTTCAGCTTCTGTGAAGTCAAGGCGGTCAAGACAGCCTATGTTTTCCGTTATCTGCTCAGGACGGCTTGCACCGATAAGCACAGTAGTAACAGCCTTGTTGTGAAGCACCCATGAAAGTGCCATTTGCGAAAGGGTCTGTCCCCTCGAAGCGGCGATATCATTAAGCTTGTTGAGCTTTTCTATCATTTTGTCGTTAAGCTCATTGCCTATCCATGTTTCGCCTCTGCCTACCCTTGAATCTGCCGGTATGCCTTTGAGATATTTGCTTGTAAGGAAGCCCTGATACAGCGGCGAGAACACTGCAATGCCAAAGCCCTCAGAAAGTGCAAGGCTGTCAAGTTTATCGTCCTCTATCCAGCGGTTAAGTATGGAATATGAGGGCTGATTGATAATAAAAGGAGTTCTTAGCTCCCGGAAAATTTTCAGCATTTCGGCTGTGTCGGCTCTGTTGTAATTTGATATGCCAACATAAAGCGCCTTGCCCTGTCTTACTGCATTGTCAAGTGCAAGGGCAGTCTCTTCAAGAGGCGTTTCGGGATCTCTTACATGGTGATAGAAAATGTCAACATATTCAAGTCCCATTCTTTTTAGAGATTGGTCAAGGCTTGCCGTGAGATATTTTCTCGAGCCGTTTCTGTCACCGTATGGACCTGCCCACATCTCATAGCCAGCCTTGGTGGAAATGCACATCTCGTCACGGAACTCTCTCATGCCACGGTCGAGTATCCTGCCGAAGTTTTCCTCTGCCGAGCCGTTGTAGGGATTGCCATAGTTGTTTGCAAGGTCAAAATGTGTGATACCGCTGTTGAACGCAGTGTGTACCATTCTTTCCATGTTCTCAAAATTGTTTTTCAGGCTGAAATTCTGCCAAAAGCCCAAAGACAACGCAGAAAGCTTAAGCCCGCTTTTTCCACAGCGGTTGTATATCATTTTGTCATATCTTTTATCGTCAGGTATAAACATTTCAAAAAACCTCCTATATAATCGTATTAGTGCATAAATTATCCCACTTACTTTTATGATTATAGCATATTGTATTATCTATGTCAATGTGCTATAATTGAATAAGTTATATGATAAAAAATATGTGTGTAATGCACAATAAATGGAAAGATAATAATATGAGAAATGATATGAACAGAAGAATTATCGCTGCTGTATGTGCAGTAGTCATGATGGGAGCAATGCTCACAAGCTGTGCTAAAGAAACAGGGGAAAGCTCAAAAGCAGAGAGTAGTTCTGCCGAATCTCAGGCTGTGACAACAACGGCTGAACCTGTTGTAACTCTCCCTGCCACCACAAAACAGGTGATAAACTCTGAACCTGCTACTTATGAAAGCCTAAGTGCTGACAAGGCTGAAAAAGAAAGTTTTAAGAAAAAGATACGATCAGAAAGTAAGATACCTGTTATAAGCGTCACGACTGCCCCTGACGATATGATAGCTTCAAGGGAGAAGTATACTTCCTGCGTGGTGGACGTTTTCAATTGTGATGAAAAATTGGAGATAAACGAAGCCTCAGCAGGCATAAAGGTAAGAGGGAATTCAAGCGCATATTACGGCGATGTTAGTCAGATCCTTGCAAACAAAGTGCCTTATAGGATAAAATTTGATAAAAAGACAAATATGCTTGGGCTTAATAACGGCGCAGAGTGCAAAAGCTGGGTGCTGTTGAAATCAGATTGGGATCTAATAAGAAACGATATCGCATTCCGTTTTGGCAGAACTATCATGGGTGACAGCAATTTCTGCTCAGACGGTCAGCTTGTTCACCTCTATGTGAACGAGGAGTTTCAAGGCGTTTATGAGCTTTGCGAACAGTGTCAGATAAATCCAAACAGAGTGGATATCTCCGAGCCTGAGGAGGGCTGCACCGACACTGATATAGGCTATTATCTTGAGCTTGACAACTATGCAACAAGCGATGAGGATAACCATTATATAAGTATGGACTATGAAAATGCCACTGTCACCGACATAAACGGCGAAACAAGGCAGTTCGTTCCTGCGGAATATTCTATCAAGAATGACCTCTATTCGCAAAATCAGATAGACTTTATTGACAAGTATCTCAACAATCTGTTCAAGATAGTTTATGAAGCCTGCGAGAACGGCAAGTATTATAAATTTGATGAAAATTATGACCTTGTTGACTCTGATGTTACCACCGCTGAGGAAGCCGTTTCTGCCGTTATGGATATAGACTCAGTGAGAGATATGTATATTCTTTATGAGATCGTACATGACTATGACTGTGGTGAGGGAAGCTTCTATATGTGCGTCGATCTTTCAAAGGACAGTAAATGTCCTAAGCTGAAATTCACTTCTCCTTGGGATTTTAACTGGGCATATAATGACAGCACTGAGAAATATTATGCTGGTGCTTTCACAGACAAGAATTTTGTGGCTAAAAAAGGCGACCGTTCAAACCCATGGTTTATCGTTCTTTGTAAGCAGGATTGGTTTATGGAAGCTGTCAAGGAAAAGTGGACAGAGATGAGCCAAGAAAAGCTTTTACAGGGCTGTATAAAAACAGAGCGTGAATATCTCAAAGAGTATGACGTCGACCTTAGAAAAGGCGAAGAGTGGGGTCCTGACTCTGCGGAGGATCTTTTCAATTGGATCGAAAACCGCATTTATTGGCTCAACAGTCAGTGGAAAATAAAGTCTGACGCAAGTAACAGCTCATCTTAAATGATAAATTTTATTCAATTAAGGCAATACCGCACAAAGATTGTGCGTCAGATGCGTAGTCAGCTTTTTTGTCAGATTGCACAAAAATTCCGCAGGCATACTGCTGTATGTCAAGGGATTTTTGTGCGATATGACGGAAAATCTGCAAGCAGATGGCGTGCAAAGCCGTCAGGCGGGCTTTGTGCGGTGTTGCCTTAATAAATCAGGCTTGAAAAATGCTGTAAAATCGGTATAATAAGATAGTATCCCCATATTGAAAGGAGGAAATGTCTGCAACGCAGGCATAATAAAATATGACGGAAAAATTATTCAAGCTGAAAGAAAATCACACCGATGTTAAAACTGAGATAATGGCGGGCGTGACGACTTTCATGACCATGGCATATATCCTTGCCATAAACCCGAGCATTCTCGGCAGTACAGGCATGGATCCTACAGCCGTACTTCTTGCCACCTGTATCGCCTCTGTTATTGGAACAGTGTGCATGGGACTTATGGCAAATCTGCCTTTTGTGCTTTCCGCAGGCATGGGACTTAACGCTTACATGGCTTACACTGTTGTGGCAGGCTACGGCTATCCATGGCAGGTTGCACTGCTGGCGGTTTTCGTCGAGGGTATCGTCTTTATCGTGCTTTCTCTTACAAACGTCAGAGAAGCCATTTTCAATGCAATACCTGTGGTGCTGAAAAAAGCGGTGTCCGTTGGCATCGGTCTTTACATTGCCTTTATCGGACTTCAGAATGCTGGACTTTGCGTTGACAGTTCAGCCACTCTTGTTACCATAACAGGCTTCCGCAAGAATTTCACAACTTCGGGCATATGTGCGCTTCTCACAATCGTGGGACTTTTCATCACTATTATCCTATATATCAAAAAAGTCCGTGGCTCTATTCTTATGGGTATAGTGGCAACATGGGTAATAGGCATGATATGTCAGCTTGTAGGACTGTATGTTCCTGACGCTGAAAGCGGCTATAATTCGCTTTTCCCGACCATGTCACTTACGGACTTTTCAAAGCTTGGCGAAACATTTGGTCAGTGCTTTAATGTGGATATGCACAGCATTGGTATCTTCAACTTTATCGTTGTAGTGTTCTCTTTCCTGTTCGTTGACCTTTTCGACACTTTAGGCACTCTTATCGGCGTATGTTCAAAGGCAGATATGCTTGATGAAAAGGGCAGACTTCCGCAGATAAAGCCTGCGCTTCTTGCTGACGCCGTTGCCACAACAGCAGGCGCAGTTCTTGGTACTTCCACCACCACAACATTCGTTGAGTCCTCAGCAGGCGTTGCCGCAGGAGGAAGAACAGGTCTTACCTCTATCACAGCCGCAGTGCTTTTTGCGCTGTCAATGTTCTTTGCACCTATCTTCACGGCTATACCATCCTTTGCAACAGCTCCTGCACTTATAGTAGTAGGCTTTTTGATGTTCAGCTCTATCACTGACATCAAGTTTGATGACGGCAATTATACAAAGGCTATCCCTGCGTATCTTTGTATTCTTTCAATGCCTCTTTTCTACAGCATTTCAGAGGGCATCTCTCTTGGAATAATCTCATACGTTGTTATAAATCTTGTTTGCGGAAAGCGCAAGGATATCACACCGCTTATGTATGTGCTTGCAGTGCTTTTCGTGCTGAAATATGTGTTCTTATAAGGAAAGCTTTCAAAGAACAGTTTTGATACTAGCCATGCTTTCCTGTTCATTCTGCTACAGAATGAGAATTGGCGTAAAATGATAAAAAAGCGGCAGCCGTTACCGACTGCCGCTTTTGTTATATGCTTTTTATTATCTCTCTGAGTTTTTCCGTAAGCACCGCTGCCGCCTTGGTGTGGGTCTTTTCAGTAGGGTGCCAGTTTGCCGCAAAGCCGTCATTTGCGCCGTCCTGCTCATGGAACATCATTGAGCTTATCTTGCTGTCAGCGTGGCTTTTAAGATATATCTTTATTCCCTCCTCAACAGCAGGGAATATCCTCTCGCCCATTATTCCGACAGTGCAGAGAATGTAAGCCTGCGGATTTTTCTCACGAACGACCGCAAGAAAATCAGCATAAAGCTTTGAGAAAACAGCCTGCCTGTCCTTGTAGTCACGGCAGTAGCTGTCGTCGTTTGTGCCAAGGTTTATAACGATTATCTGCGGAACATATTTGCTGAAATCCCATGGTATATCCTGCGGAGCAGTTCCTTCAAAATTGCCCCTTGAAAAACCGTAGCTGCAATAGAACTGTGGAATTGTCTGTTCGCTGATAGGCTCGTCACCCTCAGTATAGCCTGATACTATGCCATAGCCACTGGCTGAAAACATACTGTATTCAGCGTCAAGTGCCTTGGCGGTCTTGTAGGCATAGGCTTTTGTAACGTCCTCAGTAGCGGTGGTGAACTGGTGGTTTTCGTCCTCATCATCAACGCCATAGCCACAGGTTATAGAGTCGCCGATAAATTCTATTTTGAGCGGTTTTTCAGGCAAAGCCTCAGCACTGCCCTCAGCGAAAGCCTCAACGCCAACTGCTGACATTGGAGATTCCGAAAGCTTTATTATCTCCACAACTGACTGAGCGTTTTCTGTGCGGTCTATTACCGTGACCTCTTTTTCTGCACAGTCGATCATCTCGTCAACTACTCTCTTGCCGTCAACGTAAACGGCTATTCTTGCATAGTCGATAGGATTTTCGCCCACTGCGATATTGTCGCCTTTGAGCTTCAAAACAAGCTTTGTGCCGTCAAATGTGAATGACGCACCGCTTCCTGAAAGACCGAGCCACATTACCCCGTCTTTGAAATATACTCTGCCTGTGAGCTTTGCATTTTTGTCAAGCTGTAATCTATCCATACTTTTTCCTCTTTTTCATCTATGATCTTCTTTAGCTGACGCAAAAAGGCTGCGTGTCAGCTCCGTAACAATAAGAGTATAACACACAGCCATATTATTGTCAACTTATGCAAGGGAATTTACATCACCCTCACGCTTTTGCTTAACAAGCAGAGCAGCCACAGCGAAAAACGCTATCGCAAACAGTGCCTCGATACCGATGCAGATAAGATATTCCTTTGTGCTGAATACTCCACCGCTCATGCCGAAAAGCATATTGTTGGCCTTGGTGTACCAGTATGCAGGAAACAATCTTCCCACTGCAAGAACGCCTCCTGTGAGCAATTCCTGCGGCACGAAAACTCCGCAAAGAAAGCTCATGCCAAGACCGATTATGTTCGATATGGCAGTTATGCCGTTGTCGCTAAGGTCAAACTGCGCTATTATCATTGCTATGCCTGCGGCGGCAATGATATATACAAGGCTGTTAAGGCAGGCAAGCCAGAATTTCACGCTGAGCGTTTTGCCCCAAATTATTGCGACTATCATAAACAAAAGCCATATGCTAAACACCAAGATACTTGCCCCAAGAGCCGTCTGTCTGCTGTAGTTTGCTGACGTCAGGCTTGAACACATTGTGCGTTCTCGAACGCCTTTTCTGTTTAGCGTCAGTATAACGGGGCAAAGGGTAACAATGAGCATGGAAAGCATAACGTATGCAAGATACTGAAAATAGTAGCCGAATATTGCCGGCATACCTGTTCCGCCCTTGTTGTTAAAGTTTTTAAGCTCCGCCTTTACTTGCTGAGAAACTGCCGTTTGGGCAAGCTCCATAGCGTTTTCTGTGCTTTCACCTGCTGTCATGTATGCCTTTACGCTTGAAAGATAGCCGTCAAGCCTGCTTTCAAAAAGCTGTCCGCCGTAGCTGGAGGGCATTTTGAAATTCTCAAAAAGTCCGTCAAAATCCCCTGCGTTTATCTTGTCGCCAAAGCCCTTGTTTATATACAGAACATAATTGGAACGTCCGTAATAAACGGCGTCGATGACCTCGTCTTCATCATCTGCAAGCTCCACCTTTTTGTTGCCGCTGAATATAAAGTCCTGCAAACGCTTGCTTTCGGCACTGTTGTCACGGTCAATGACGGATATGGACATTTTATAGTCCTCATAGCCATTATCGTCTTTTGCAATATCTGCCATCAAAACTGCTATGACCATGAATATGACGAAATATAATATAGCAGACGTAAGCTTTGTTTTGAGTATTTTCATAAAGGTCTTAAAGACTTGCATATTTACGCCTCCTTGTAAGAACATATCCACCAAGGGTGAACAGCACTGTGTATATCGCCATTGAAATTATCTTCACTGTGAACCGCCTGTAGTCTTCGTAGAGATTAAGACAGTAAAAGCTGTCTGAGATAATGGCGGCAGGGTTTATTTCATTGAATATCGGGCAATGCTCTGCAACAGTGCCTTTCATGGTGTTTGACATAAGACCGCTGAAGAAACAGCAGGTCATTGATACCGCCAGGACTACAGACACTTTTAAACCCTCTTTTATGCGGAAAGAGCCAACGAAAAATCCCATGGATATTCCCATTATTCCGCCTAGCACTGCGGCAAGGTAAACAAGTGGGAGCTTACTGCCGAAATCCACTTTAAGCACAAATCTCAGGAACGTCACCGATATCACCATGCATATCATTTCCACCACATGAAAAGCAAGGAGCGTTGCCGTTATGCTTGTAAGCTTGTTCACTGGAGAACAGCACCGCCTTGCGCCAAGTGCAGACAGGTCGCCCTGATTTTCCTGTGCCACGAACAGACCTGACATCGAGCCGAAAAGTGCCGTCATGGCAAGGAGATTATAGAAAAACTGTATCGTTATGTCAGGATTGCCGTGGAGAGGTATATCCTCATTTGGGCTTATCTTCTCGGAAAGGGAAGCTATGACCTTATCAAGCTTTTGCGGAGCGTTCTTTGCAGTGTCGGTTATTATCTTTTCCTGAGTTTTGTATTGCTGTATGAACGTCTTTACAATGGTCTGCTGGATACCTGTTGAGCCAAACTCAAGGGAGAGGTCTGAAGCCTTTATAATGCCTTTTATATCTTCGCTTTTAAGCATTTCTTCTGCCTTGTCAATGTCTGTATACGTCACCTTGAAAAGAGCCTCATCACCCTCTGATATCTGTTCAAGCACCTGCTTAAGGATATCGTTTTCTTCTATATTTGTCACCGCAACAGGTATCGCATTGAATACAACATCTTTTTCGTATATTCCTGAAAACGCCATCTTAAAAAAGCAACCCAGTATTATAGGAAAGGCTATGAGCCAGAAGAGTATGGCTTTTTGACGCAGACAGCTTTTAAATTCGTATTTGAATATGTGTGAGAACATTCTATCACTCCTTATCCCTGAGAGCCTTGCCGGTTATTTCAAGGAAAACGTCATTGAGGGTAGGCTGCTCAGAATAAACGCTGCCGAAGCCCACCTGATTTTCCTGCAATATTTTCAGTATCTCAATAAGATTGTGCCGTCCCCCTGTACAGCGTGCAACGAGCTTGTTGTCGGCATAGGAAACATTATAAACGTGTTCCAAAGCTTCTATTTGTTCACTGACGTTTTCAGGAAGCTGGAGTATCTCTGCGGTGATAGTTTCGGTGTTTTTTATCATTCGTTTGAGTTCCTCTGTAGTACCCTCGGCTATTTTACTGCCCTTATCCATTATGGCGATACGGGTGCATATCTGCTCGACTTCTTCCATGTAGTGGGAGGTGTAAATTATAGTCGCACCTTCACGGTTGAGCTGTAAAATGCCCTCCAGTATCTTGTTTCTTGATTGTGGGTCAACGGCAACTGTCGGCTCGTCGAGTATGATAAGCTCAGGCTTGTGTGCGATACCACAGGCAATGTTAAGTCGTCTGAGCAGACCCCCTGAAAGCTTTTTAGGGTGGAACTTCACGAAGTCCTCAAGTCCCACAAAAGCTATGGCATCGTCAACATATTTCTTTCGTGTGGCTTTGTCGGTGATGTAAAGCCCACAAAAATAGTCAATGTTCTCATACACAGTCAGCTCGTCAAACACCGCAACATTCTGCATTATAACGCCAATACGCTTTTTTACCCCATAGTTCACAGGGGACATTTTTTCTCCGAATATCTCGATGTCGCCCTTATCGTATGCCAGCAGTGAGAGCAGGCAGTTTATCGTGGTGGTCTTGCCCGAACCGTTAGGACCGAGAAGTCCGAAGACCTCGCCTTTTCGCCTTTTTTTATTTCAAGATCAAAGTGGTCAAGAGCAATAAGCTCCTTGTATCTTTTTACCAGATTGTCTATTTTTACTACAGTTTCAGCCATAAGAAAAACCTCCCTTAGTTTGTATTATCATTATACAATATTATCCGCCAAAAAGCTAGTGAGCAAAGTCACATCTTCATGTGACAAATGTCATATTATAAAAAAGCAGAGCGGCTGGTGACCAACTCTGCTTTGCAGTTATTTAAGCTGTGCTGTAAATATCATTATGCCGTTTTCGGCTTTGCATGATATCTTGCTTTTGTGCGACCTGACTATTGCCTGTGCAATAGAAAGCCCAATGCCGTAGCCACCTTTTTTCTCTCCCTTTGACCGAGAACGTGAGCTGTCGTCACGATAAAATCTGTCGAAAAGTTTTGTTAGGTCGCCTTGCGGTGGTTCTTTGCAGGTGTTTGAAACTTCAAGGTCTGTTTCCTTGCCATTATGAGAAATGAAAAGCTTTACGGCTATCTCGCCATCCTCGTCAGCGTATTTTACTGCATTTTCCGTGAGGATAGAAACAAGCTGTCTTATCGCACCCTCGTCGCCGTGATAGGTAAGTCCGTTGGCAACATCAATGGTGAGTTTTTTGCCCTTTGTTTCCGCAAGGGTAGTAAAAGGCGAAGCGGCGTCATAAACAGCGTCAGAGATATTGAAATCAGCCATGGTTAGAGCAGGCTTTTCCTCCTCCATTTTTGCAAGGCTTAAAAGCTCTTTCAGCAGACCGTTGAGCCTTGTTATCTGATTTTTTATACTCACCGTCCACTGGTTTGGCTTTGACACCATTTCAAGAACTTCCGTGTTTGCGGAGATTATGGCCAGCGGCGTTTTTATCTCGTGCCCTGCGTCGGTGATGAACCGCTTTTGCTTTTCAAAGCTTTCCACAACAGGTCTTATGGCACGCTTTGAGAAGATTATGATAAGCAGACATACAAGTATATATCCTGCCGCACCTATAGCGCACGACACCAGCAAAAAGCGATTTTTGGTGGCTCTGTCACTGCGGCAGTCCATGAAAACTATTATCTTGCCTTTGTCAGTGTCGCCTGTTTTGTAGCGGTAGTTTCCTGACGTGCCTGAAGTCTTGCCGCTGTCAAGAACGCTTTTGCCGTATTCTATAGCCTGCGAACTTGACACCGCCGCAACGTGTCCTGTATCTACCTTGGTTATTTCGCCATTGCTGTCGGCATATACAACAAAATACCGTGTCTGATACTTAGTTTCCTCGTTAAAGCCCCTGTGCTTATCAGGCTTTTTGCTCTCAGGGGGAGAGGCGCTGTCTGAATTATCCTGCGGCTTGTCATGCTTCATGCCCTTAGGGTCGAACTCAGGAAATCTGCCGTCATTTTCGATTATTATGTTCAGCAGATCGTCTGCATTCTTGTTTGTCTGATAGATGTTCACTCCATTTATGCCGCCTATTATGGCAAACTCTACGATAAGAAGGCACACAGCGGCGATAACAACAAATTTCCGCTGTAAACGCTTAATCATTATGCTTTTCCTCTAGTGTGTAGCCCACGCCCCTTGTGGCTTTTATCTCGATATCTGCACCGATAAGACCAAGCTTTTTACGCAGATATGATATGTACACCCACACTACGTTTATCTCAGCGTCAGAGTCATAGCCCCATATCTTTTCCATGAAACGCTCTGTGGAAATAAGCGTGCCGTGATTTAGCATAAGGGTTTCTATCATTTGAAACTCTTTGTTGCCAAGCTTCTGAGAGCCGTTAGGACCTGAAAGCTCAAAGCTCTGTCTGTTGAGAGAAACGTTTCCGAAAGTAAGGGTAGAGGGTGCAAACTCAGTGCGGCGGCGTGTCATTGCCCTTATTCTCGCAAGAAGCTCGCCCATTGCAAAGGGCTTTGTAAGATAATCGTCAGCACCCGAATCAAGTCCGGTTATCCTATCGTCAATATCAGACTTTGCAGTAAGCAGAAGAACAGGGGAGTCGATACCCTTTTCACGGAGTTTTGTAAGCACCTGTATGCCGTCCATACCAGGCATCATAATGTCAAGTATTATGCCGTCATAATCCTGTGCAATTGCATAGTTGTATGCGTCGATGCCGTTGTAAACAGCGTCCACAGAATAGTTTTTGTGTTTAAGCACTGCCGAAAGCGCATTTGCAAGCTCCACCTCGTCCTCAGCAAGAAGTAATCTCATTAAAATTCCTCCCTATAAGTCAGTATAATATCTTACGATATATGATAACCTATGAACTTTAAACTCACTTTAAATGTATTATACCATAAATATTCTTTTCGGGCAATAAAAATCTGCCCCCGAAAACCGAGGGCAGATAAAATGCTATTGTTTTAGAATGCTGTCTTGTAAATGCCGAGGATAGACTCAACTGTGCAAGGTCTTGGATTTCCGCCTGTGCATACGTCTGCAAATGCAGATTCGCTCAAAGCCTGAAGATCCTCTTCCTTAACGCCTATCTCGTGGAGCTTCTCAGGGATTCCAACGTCCTTTGAAAGCTGCTTAACTGCGTTTACTGCGGCTGCTCTGTATTCAGCCTGGCTCATGCCTGTTGTGTCAACGCCCATTGCCTCTGCAATGTATTTGAACTTTTCGCCTGTGTATTCAGCGTTGTACTCCATTACATATGGAAGAAGTACAGCGTTTGCAATTCCGTGAGGTGTGTCATAGAATGCGCCGAGCGGGTGAGCCATGCCGTGAACAACGCCAAGACCAACGTTTGAGAAGCCCATGCCTGCGATATACTGACCGAGAGCCATATCTTCTCTGCCCTGTGGGTCATTCTCAACAGCCTTTCTCAGTGAACGTGAGATTATCTCTATTGCTTTAAGGTGCATCATGTCTGTAAGCTCCCATGCGCCGAGTGTTGTGTAGCCCTCGATAGCGTGCGTAAGAGCGTCCATACCTGTTGAAGCTGTAAGTCCCTTTGGCATTGATGACATCATCTTAGCGTCGATAACTGCAACAACCGGGATATCGTGTGGATCAACGCAAACGAACTTTCTCTTCTTCTCCTCGTCTGTGATAACATAGTTGATAGTTACCTCTGCGGCTGTGCCTGCTGTTGTAGGAACTGCGATTATAGGAACACTAGGATTCTTTGTGTCGATAGCACCCTCAAGAGAAGTAACGTCAGCATACTCAGGGTTGTTTATGATGATACCGATAGCCTTTGCAGTGTCCATTGATGAGCCACCGCCGATAGCGATAAGATAGTCAGCGCCTGCTGCCTTGAAAGCTTCGATACCAGCCTTTACTACCTTTACAGTAGGGTTAGCCTTTACCTGAGAGAATATATCATAAGCAAGTCCTGCTTCCTCCAAAAGATCTGTAACGTTCTTTGCAACGTTAAATTTGATAAGGTCAGGGTCTGTTACAACAAGAGCCTTTTTAAAAGCTCTCTTCTTTGCCTCTGTAACTATCTCGCTGATCGAGCCTGCACCGAAATATGAAGTTTCATTAAGTATCATTCTGTTAGCCATTTGATTATTCCGCCTTTCAAATATATGATCTCTGTTATCAAAGTTATATCTTTGATTATTGATATTATACAACTTTTATACCATGATTTCAATTATTTTTATGTAAAATATTAGTGACGTAATATTGTGTAAAACAGCCAAAAACATAAATCATTTAATCTAAGGCACACCGTACAAGGCGTAACCTGTGAATGATACTTTTTGTAGGTTTGTCAATCATATTGGACACTATTATTAAGAAATTCGATAGGCGAAAAC
>NZ_QTXU01000031.1:0-23995 GCF_003461785.1 Ruminococcus sp. AM43-6 | reverse complement strand
ATCGTAGCGGTATTTGACACGGCGATAGCCTATGAATCTGGTCAGGCGAACATCAAAAACACTTGTCTGAACGTGCTGAAAGGCTTTATGGCGGCAAGTTTGGTTACTGTTGTTCCGCAAAGACTTTACTCGTTTTGCGTTAATTTGCAGGGTACATTTTCAAGCGATTTGCTTGGAAATTTCATATCGGGAACAACAACGACAGTAGCTGATTCGGGGCTGACCGTGATTATGGCACTGGCGATGGACGTAAGTCTGTTCAGCCTGTTTTTTATCATACTTTTCGGCTATTGTACAGTGAAAGTTGTGTTTTCAAACATCAAGCGTGGCGGCATCATGCTGTGTCAGATTGCTGTGGGATGTCTGTATCTTTTTGGCATTCCGAGAGGTTACACGGACGGTTTTTACAGCTGGTGCAAACAAGTTATTGCCACCTGTCTGACGGCGTTTTTGCAGACAACTATCCTCTATCTCGGACTGCTGACCTACACTCAGCACGCTCTGCTTGCGGTTGGTATTTGCTTGTCGGCAACGGAAGTTCCGAGGATTGCGCAGATGTATGGATTGGATACGAGCGTCAGGGTCAATATGATGTCTGTCAGCCATACGGTCAGCATGGGAGCTAAGGCTGTTAATATGATTAAGACAAAAGCATAAGGAGTTGATACAAAAAATGAAAACCTACATCTACCCCGAAAACCTGAAAGCCAACGTAAAGCTGTGGTTCTGGAACGTTCGTGATTTTATCATAATCTGCGGCGGAATAATTCTGTCGGTCGTGGTTTTGGTAAACCTGTGGAACGTCCTGCCTTTTGCGGCTACCGCTTGCTTTGCGTTTCTCTCGCTTCGGGTTGACGAAACGGCAATTATGGACTATATTTTTAATGCTGCGAAGTTTTTTCTGACCTCGCAGCAATTGTATTTTTGGAGGGAAAATTAAATGACAAAGAACAAAAACAGCGTTCAGGGTCTTATCGGCTTTGAACGCTTTACTCGCTTCGGAGTAAAAACCGACAAAGCTGAAATAGCTTTTTTCAGCGTAGAACCCACCAATATTTCTGTTTTGTCAGCGGCAAATATCGACGTAAAAATTCACCACTTGATGATGCTGTTAAGCACGATACCGGACCTTGAAATTCTTGCTTTGGACTCTTGCGAGTGTTTCGATACCAACAAGATGTACGTCAAAAAGCGTTTGCAGACCGAGCAGAACGAAGATGTGCGAAAACTTTTGCAGGCGGACTATGATTTTCTTGACGAGATCCAGGTGGAGATGTCCTCGGCAAGACAGTTTATGTTTGCGGTACGGTTCAGGCGTGAAAAGGACGAGCAGATATTCAGCACGCTTAATCGTGTTGACAAAGCAATCTCAGAACATGGCTTTACGGCTCGTCGAATGTCCAAACCTGAGATAAAGCGTATGCTTGCGCTTTACTTCGGAACGAGCATATCGGGCGAGGGAATCCCTGATATTGAGGGAGAAACGGAATTTAATTTGGAGGAATTGCATGAGAATTAATTTACGAAAAAAGAAAAAACTGACGGACGAACAACTTGAAATTATCAGCACAAAGGACTTTTTTGACCGCATTGCACCGGGCATTATACGCTTTTACACAGATCACTACATCTGCGGAAACAGTTTCAGATGCGTCTGGGCTGTGACTGAGTATCCGCCGAGCACAGAAGAAACTGCTATACTTGCTCACCTTGCCGACAGAAACGGCGTTACGCTGAGGATATATGACAGACTTGTTACCGCCACAGAACAGCGAAAGATCGTGCAGCAGGCAATGAGGAAAAACCATATGATGACGACTGTAAATGATGTGAACGAGAGCATAAAGGCTCAGGATAACATAAATGATGTGGTGGAGCTGATAAGCGAACTACGCAGAAACAAAGAACCTCTTCTGCATACGGCTGTGTTTATTGAGCTAAAAGCAAGCTCTGAGGACAGGCTGAAAGAACTGCAAGCCGATATCCAAATGGAGCTTACACGTTCCAAAATATCCGTTGACAGACTGCTGTTACGACAGAAAGAGGGATTTCTTTCTGTTCTTCCCACAGGCAATAATGTGTTCGCAAGTCAGTTTGAACGTGTTCTTCCTGCAAGCTCGGTGGCTGATCTTTATCCCTTGAATTACAGCGGCAAGACCGATGAGAGCGGCTTTTATGTTGGAAGAGATAAGTACGGCACGAATATTCTTGTTGACTTTGACAAGCGAACTGAGGACAAAACAAACTCCAACATTCTTATACTCGGCAACAGCGGTCAGGGTAAGTCGTATCTGATGAAACTGCTTTTATGCAATCAGCGTGAGGCAGGGAAAAGTGTTCTGGTCTTAGACCCTGAACATGAATACGAAGATTTATGTTCAAACCTTGGCGGAACGTATATCGATATGATGTCGGGAGAATTTATGATAAATCCGCTTGAGCCTAAAGCGTGGTCAGAAAATTCTCGCTTTGGAAATCAAGAAAATGAAACCGATGACAGCCCTGAAACATTCCGAAAAGTAACCCGTTTAAGTCAGCACATCAGCTATCTAAAAGACTTTTTCAGAGCATACAAAGACTTCACAGACGCAGAGATCGATACAATAGAGATAATGCTTATGAAACTGTATGCACGTTTGGGCATTGATGATCTAACAGATCTCGATAAGCTGGAAAACTGTGACTATCCTGTAATGTCAGACCTGTATGAATTAGTTGAAAAAGAATTTATGGCATTTGATAATGCTAAAAAACACCTCTACACCGAAGAAATATTGCAGAATATCTGCTTGGGATTGCACTCAATGTGCAAAGGTGCAGAGTCGAAATATTTCAACGGCAGAACAAACATCAAGGACGGGGAGTTTATCTGTTTCGGCGTAAAAGGTCTTATGGATACAAACAAGCGACTGAAAGATACTCTGCTGTTCAACATCTTGTCATATATGTCTGATCAGCTTTTAGGCAAGGGAAATACTGTTGCGGCAGTCGATGAGCTGTATTTATTCCTCACAAATATGACGGCGATAGAATATATTCGTAACGGTATGAAACGTGTGCGTAAGAAAGAGTCCTCGTTTATTCTGGCAAGTCAGAATATCGAGGACTTTCTGCTTCCTGAGATAAAGGAATTCACAAAGCCGCTGTTTTCTATTCCTGCACATCATTTTCTGTTCAATCCGGGAAACATCTCGCCGACGGCATTTATTGACACCTTACAGTTGGAAGAGTCAGAGTACAGCCTTATCAAGTATCCTGAAAGAGGGACTTGCCTTTACAGGTGCGGTAATGAGAGGTATCTGTTACAGGTCATCGCTCCGCAGTACAAGGCTGTGTTGTTTGGAAACGGTGGTGGTCGGTAATGTCTGCAACAGTTGCGGCAGCTCTGAAAAAGATAGCGATATATATTCTTGGCGACGAAAAGAAACGAGGAAAGCTGTTTGTTCTGATCGGAAGCATCGCCGCAGGCTTTCTTGGACTGATGTGCCTGCCCGTAGCTGTGCTTTCGAGCATGGGCAGCATGGAAATCGAGCAGCCTGAAATTAACGCTGAAATGTTCAGCGATTCGGCTTTGTTTGAAAGCCTTGACAGCGAACAGCAGGCTCAGATAGAAAATCTGAAGAATCAGGGTCGGGCAATCGAGGACGCCATGAGGGGCGCAGGAGTTCGCTCTCAGACCATAAAAGCGCAGCTGATATATATGTCATACTTCGGTGACGTGCAAAATTTCAATGCGGAATCCTATGCCAACCTGTTTGCTGTTGCTCCGAATGACAGCGATTTGATAACTGCGATAAATTCAACTTACGGCTTGGAGATCGGCTATGACGAATTTATGAGAACCTACACTTGGGTGATGAATTCTACGATCAACGGGTATATGTTCAGCGATGAAAGCACAAAGAACTGCGCCGATCTTGCAGCTTGGGCGGAGAATGCGTATGTGTCCGGCTGGGGATTTAAGCAGGGTGCAATCGGAAATCGTGACGATGTTGACCGTATCAGATATGCCGATAATGCAGGACTTATGCTTGGATATCTGAACTATAATCCCACGGAAAAAGTGTTCAATTCCGATCATAATACGCTTGTTTATACCGAGCAAGGCGGTCTTGATACCATGCCGGAGGTCGCAGGGGTAGGACTATTCGACGGCAGTCAGCATGGGATATATATGGGTGACGGAGAGGTCGTCTACAGTTCAGAAGCTATCGGATATGTCACCAAAGACCTTGTATCAAACGGCAGTTGGACAAGCTGGTGTACCTATGAGGGCGTGGATTATCCGCAGGAAGTGCGGGATAAAATTGATGAAAACGGAGGTGACAGCGAATGAAAAAATCAGTTGCGATAACAATTAGTGATGAAAGATTAGCGGCTCTGGAAATGTATTTGGAGCAGAAAAATATTAAGCTTTCGGATGAAATCGACAAGTGCATTGACGGCTTGTATCAGAAAAATGTACCGCAGAATGTTAGGAATTTTATTGAGATGAAGTCGGAAAAGAAGCCTGCCAAAAAGTCGAGAAACTCTTTGCCTGCCGAAACGGAAAAGCTGTCCGAGCAGTAACAAGCCACAGTTCGCACCGTGTCGCCCCGTGTGGCGAGGTTCGGCGGTCGGTGGGGTAAGTTTACCATAGGAGTGGTTAAACGGCTTTGTGGGCATTTGTCGCAGAGTTTGAGAATGGTGGGAATCAGGAGATTTCGGGTGGGTTTATGAGGGCAAAGCCAATAGGATTGGCTTAAATATTATATTGCAGGTTAAAGTTTGGTCGCTTGAAGCGACCAAACAGACACATCGTCGAGCAAAGCTCGCCGAATTTGCGGAGTTTTGAAAACTTTGACGTGCAGTCGCATAGAATGGAGGTTTTGCAAATTGCAGTCGGATAAAATTAAAAATACAGAAGAAAAAGCCGAAAAAACAGAGGTTTGCGAGGTCACATCTGAGTATAAAAAGCAAAGATTTGGACTTAAGATTTTTCCCGAAACTTTGGAAATAGTGGACACTCTTTTTAAGCACGATAATTGTAAATCACGCTCGGAATTTATTGAAAAGGCTGTGCGTTTTTATTGCGGGTATCTTTTGAACAAGGAGCATACGGCAACGGAATTTATTGCCCCGCAGCTAACGGCAATGGCGGAAGGAATAGTCAAAGGCACGGAACAGAGGTTGTCCCGTGCCTTATTTAAAATTGCAGTTGAACTTGGTGCAGTTACTCATATGCTTGCGGCGGTACATGAGATTGATGATGATACGATGATTAAACTGAGGGCTATGTGTATAGATGAGGTTAAACGCATTAACGGTGTTATTAATTTTGAGAAGGCTGTGAGGTATCAACGGTTAGATTAAATCACATAAAAATGGGGGTGATATGTTATGACTTTATCTCAAATTATCGTAACAAGCCGCTACCTAAAAAGCGGTACACAGAAAAGTAAAAACAAGCGCAGAAACTACACAAAGTACATCGCAACCCGTGAAACAGTTGAAGTCCGTGACCAAAACATTATGGATAGAAATGATAACGCTACAAAGAATCAAGAACAGCTTTTAAACGATCTGCTTTCAGATTTTCCCGAAGCTAAAAAATATTTGGAATATGAGGACTACACTGTGAACCCTACTGTAGAAAACGCTTCGGAACTAATCAGTACGATCATTGAGCGTAACGCTGACGTCATTGGTAATCGTCAGAATTTTGTCGGTTACATGGCTATGCGTCCGGGAGTTCAGAAAAGAGGTTCTCATGGTCTTTTCAATGAAAAAGATGAACCGATAATTCTTGACAGGGTAGCTAACGAAATAGCAAATCACAAGGGTAACGTCTGGTCGCACGTCATTTCTCTGCGCAGAGAAGATGCAATTCGTTTGGGGTATGATAACTCTGAAGCATGGCGGCAGCTTGTTATGCGTCACATTTCAGATATTGCAAAAAATCAGAAAATTTCATTATGCAATTTAAAATGGTACGCCGCATTTCATGACACTACTCATCATCCGCATATTCATCTGCTTGTTTATTCCGAAAATACAAAGGAAGGATTCTTAACAAACGAGGGAATTAATAAGATTCGTTCAGCTTTTGCAAACGATATATTTAAGGACGATTTGCAGTCCATATATCAGGAGCAGACGTTAAGCCGTGACGAATTGAAAGCTGTATCAAAAACGGAGTTTAAAAGTATTGTCAGAAAAGTTCAGCAAGGCGGTTTTGAGAATCCGCAGCTTGAAAATTTTATCCGCAAACTATATTCTCAGTTACAGAATGTTAAAGGCAAAAAAGTCTATGGATATCTTCCTCAGGAGGTCAAAGAAACGGTCAACAGTATTTTTTCAGAACTTGCAAAAGACGATAATATCCGTCAGCTTTATGAAAAATGGTGCAGCTTGGAACGTTTGAAATACAAGAGCTATACGCAAAAGGAAAAAGAACTGCCTGCACTTACCGACAATAAAGTCTTTCAGCCAGTGCGGAATATGATAATCAGAACTGTACTGGATATGAATAGTCCTGTTGTTGATATTGAGATTGAAGAACCGGAACTGACAGAAAAAACTGATGATGACATAACAGATATTCCTCCGCTGATCGATGAATCGGAACAGTTAGAAAATGATAATGTGATATTTTCAGATAACGAGGAGCTGACAGCCGAAGATTTCATTTGGAGTGATGATAATGCAGTAACAGTTGATGTTGATGACAAACCCAAAAGCAAATATTATTTGAAATGGAGTATTTTCTACAAAGAAGCCTGCAAACTGATTTACAATAAGGAATCCAAGCTTGAAGATTTCAAAAAAGCGGAACAGCTCTTGCTCTCTGAATCAAAGTCAGGCAATGTTCTTGCTATTCACGATTTGGGAAAACTTTATTCCACGGAAAAGATTGGTGCAAAAGATGAAGAAAAGTCATTTGCATACTATAATGAGGCATTGCAGGGCTTTATGGAGATCGAGCCGGATTCGGACTATATGTTCCCATACGAACCTAAATTCAAGGGACAGGTCATGAAACCTGCGGATATGCGTTCTTACGTTTGGTATCGCATTGGTAAAATGCATTGCTATGGGTTAGGCACAGAACAGGATTATGAAAAAGCGTTTCAATGGTTTTTGAAGTCATCTCAGGAGGGCAACAAATTCGCACAATACAGTCTTGCTAACCTATACTATTATGGCAACGGCGTGGAGAAAGATTTGTCGCAGGCGTTTTTGTGGTATCAGAAATCTTCTTCGCAAGGACAGCCTTATGCTTCGTATGCGATTGCACAGATGTACAATAAGGGTGAATATGTATGTCAAAGTGAAGAAACCGCTCAAAGGTATTACAAGGATGCATTATCGGGTTTTCTTAAACTTGAAAGTAAGGATCAGGCTGATGATAACCTATATTACAAACTGGGCTCTATGTTTAAAAAGGGACTCGGAACTGACAGCGATATGGATAAGGCTATAGATTATTTCAAACGTTCCGCTGAGATGAATAACAAGAACGGTTTGTATGAGTACGGCAAGGCTATGCTTCTCGGTGAGCATATTGCTCAGAATAAACAAAAAGCTGTTAAATTGCTTGAAAAAGCAATTAAACTCGGAAATACCAATGCAAAACGTTTTCTTGCATTGGAATATATTTCGGGCGAATATTTTCCACAGGGTATTGAAAAAGGAATTGCTATGCTTACAGAATGTGCAGATGAGGGTGACAGTTTTGCTTGTTTTAAGTTGGGTCAGATTTATTTGAAAGGTGAAATTGTCACGCAGGATTTAGAAAGAGCAGAGAAATATTTGCTGCTTGCAGAGGATAACGAATTCACACAGTATGCTTTTGGGAAGTTGTATTTGCAGGAAGAAAAGTATGATATTCAAAAGGCGGTAGATTACTTTGAAAAATCCGCTGATAAGAATATGTGGTCAAGCTATCAGCTCGGCAGGCTTTATCTTTTCGGAGCAGATGAACTTGAAAAGGATAAGGAAAAGGCTGTGGAGTGGCTCACAAAGTCCGCAAATGATGGTAATGAGTACGTTCAGAATATGCTTAACAATATTGATGATTTTGAAAATATGCTGCTTAGAAATACTGTTATGGGATTGTTTGTGAATTTAAGTCGCTGTATTGAGGATAATTATTCGCAGAAGCAGTGTTCTTTAAAAATACAAACTGATAGAAAGCTCAGAAAAATGATACAAAAGAGAAAGTCAGGAATTGGCATCAGAGAAGAACAAAATATGACTAACTAAGAAATATCTTAAAAGCTATATTCAAAGAAAAGATAGGTTTTTCCCCATATGTTGTGTAAATCTCCAAAGTAGTGTATAATAAAAGAGCTGAGACCCACCGAAAAAAAGTCTGTAAAAACGCAGTCAACTATGGTAAAATATAAATAACACAGGAGGCTGATTTTTTATGGCAAGAAGAAAAAGAGAACCAATGAGCGAAGGAAAAAAGAACATCATCGGAATGCTGCTCGAGGAGTATGATATCCGATATCACAGACCGCCTTCTTCCGCAGATAGAGGACTGGCAGAAACGTCCTCTGGGCGAGGTTTATCTCATTGTATTTATTGATGCTGTACATTTTTCTGTACGAGAAAACGGACAGATAAAAAAACTTGCAGCATATGTAATCCTTGCAGTAAGTTTGACAGGTCACAAGGAAGTTTTATCCATACATATCGGAGAAAACGAAAGTGCAAAATATTGGCTTGGAGTCCTGAATGAGCTGAAAAATCGCGGCGTAAAGGATGTCCTCGTGATATGTGCCGATGGTCTTTCGGGTATGAAAGAAGCCGTAAATACGGCATTTCCACAGACAGAATTACAGCGTTGTATCGTTCATCAAGTAAGAAACACGCTGAAATATGTTGGTGCAAAAAACAAGAAAGAATTTTCCAACGATTTGAAAACCATTTATCACGCACCGTCTGAGGACGCTGCGCTTGAACAGCTTGAGCGTGTGACGGAGAAGTGGGAGAAAGATTATCCAAACGCCATGAAGAGCTGGTACAAAAACTGGGATGTGATCTCACCGATCTTCAAGTTTTCCGCTGATGTGAGAAAGGTCATTTACACCACCATTGCGATCGAAAGCCTTAACAGCGGCTATCGTCGTCTGAACAAGCAGAGAAGCGTATTTCCGAGCGATACGGCGCTCCTGAAGGTACTGTATCTTGCAACGCATGAAATAGCGAAAAAATGGACTATACCGCTGAGAAACTGGGGCATAGTTCTTGGCGAGCTGGAGATCATGTATCTCGACAGGCTAAGCTGAGCCGGCACAGTCAGTCTGCCTCCATTCCGCTACGCTCCATTCCAGCAGACTGACTGTTGAAGAACCTTGACAAATTACGGTATTTATTGTATACTGTAAAAAAATGAGCGGCTGTTTTTCAAGCCGCTCCACAATATCGTTTTTTATCACTGTTGTTGAATTTACAGAGATTTTTTCGCAGGTCCAGAGCTGCAGCTTATTTGGAAAAATCAGCCCAAAATTTCTTCGGACATGGAGAATAAAATCATCTCAATGTTACGCAAAAGGTGTGTCAACTGCTGACATTGAAGAGCATATCCGCAATATTTAGGTCTGAGCGTGTCAGAAAGAACTTATGGCTGATTTAAAATGTGTTTATCCCGCTGTTGATGTGCCTTCTGCGCATGATGCCATTGACGAATTTGCATCAATATGGGACAAGAAGTATCCAAAGATTTCAAAGTCATGGTATGAAAATCGGGCGAATCTAAGCACTTACTTCAAGTTTCTGCAGGAACTGAGAAAGCTGACTTACACTACCAATGCGATTGAGGGAATTAACAGTAAGCTGCGAAAGGTCACCAAAACAAAGTCGTTATTTCCAACCGATGAGAGACTGTTCAAAATGCTGTATCTTGCACAGAATACTTTTATGAAAATATGCAGATAAGACCGACGGTGGTTTCGACGATCTCATCAAATAGATTTGCTCTTTAATTTTGATATGCCATTCCGCAGCTATACAGAATTTAGAATCAGGTCATTTTTTGTCAAACTTGTATATAACACAATCTTAAAGTTTTGCATTTTTACAATGATAATATGTTCCGATTGCCCGGTCATCATATTCGTCAGTATATTTCAAGGTCGGCAAATCGCAGATGTAATAGTCCGCAAGTGAATTGTTGTGTATGGTAAGCTTTATGCCGTAATCGGTTTTGTATGCCGACTCTATAATTACAGTTTCCTCAGCCGCCTGGTACATTCTTTTCAGATATTTTTCCGAGTGCATATAATTATATATCAGCACAACCAAAATCACAGCCGCCCCAAGCAGTGCAGAATAAATTATCACGTTCTTTCCATACTTTTTGAAAAAATATTTCGCACCTGTTGACTTGCAGACTTTTTCTGTAATCCGCTCCCGTTCGGCAGCTGTCAGCCTGTAGGCATGTATTTTTTTTGACTTTATAAATCCCATTTGGTTTGCCTTTGAAATCATATATTGGTATGCCGCAGCTCTGCCTTTCAGTTTCCCGAAAATCACAGCCTTGCGAAGTAAAATGCACATTCTGTCCAACGCCTGCGGTCTGTCGCTGTCACTTTCCATAAGGCTTGAAAACAGCTCGTTTCCACCGTAATCAAGAAACTGCAAAAGGTTTTCACGCTTGTCCATTCTTATCACCCGACTTTGCAAGTACGTCTTCAAGCTTTGCTCCGAATTTTTCGTAAACCGTGTATGCAAGACTTTCAATAGGCGGCTTTGCGGCTTTCATCTTGTACATACGCTTGCCCTCACTGTCTGTGCAGGATACCAGACTTCCCACCTTTGTGGGATAGTTTTTGTTGTTTATCCGCTGAATTTCATTATAAAGTTCTGTTAGATGAGTGACATAAAATCCCCTTACCCCCACTGCCGCTATAATTTCAAGATGAATTTTTGCAATGTTTAAGCACTCAACTGGCGTGGTTGACTGAATGGATTCGTTGAGAATAACAAGACTTCTGTCGGTCATATATTCGCAGATTTTTTTCAGCTCCTTGATTTCCGTGGTAAATCGGCTTGAATTTATTCCGACAGCTTCTTCCTTTGGAAAATGGGTGAATATGTAATCGGCAGGGGAAATCTCTGCACTTTCCGCAGGAACGTACAATCCCATTTGTGCCATTAAATGACATACTCCCACCGCTCTTGCGAAAGTGGTTTTTCCGCCGTTGTTTGCTCCCGTCACCATATAAAACCGTGCGTAATCTGACATATCAATATCGTTTGCAACAATTTTTTCGGTCAGAATTTCCTGCGGATTTTGCGTAACAAGCTGCCTGTAGAAGTTGAGGTCAAAGACGTTTTTCAGCCTTGTAACACGCTTCTCAGAGGGGAGAAATTTCGGTCGGCACATTTTCATTCCCCTTGCCCTAACACTTGATATAAACTGTGCCGCTCCGCCATAGAAGTCAAGCTGTGATTCCAGCTCCGAAAGGTCTGAAAAAACCGAGGAACGATAGCTTTTAAGTGCTGCGGCAATCCGCAGGGCGAACTCCTTTGTGTATTTGCTCAGTTCACGGAAAAGGGCAGTGTCTATATCAATGGGAGTGTGCCTTGTTGCCGAGTTGAAATGCTCCTCGCCAATAAACTGCTCTCTGCCTGCAAAACTTTTGAACACAAGCTTTTCAAGAATATTTCCCTTGGGATAAATTTTGTCATATCCGATTTCAAGCAGTCCTGCACTGTCGGGATTCATAGCCGAATCAAAATTAACACCGATTTTTACGCTCCGTATGGTTTTTGAAAAGGTATCTTTCAGCTGTGAAATGCTGTATGCTATTTCGAAAATGTTCTCGCTTTTTGGCAGTTTTTCAAAAAACTGTGCAAGCCTTTTTACCGCTACCGACTTAATTGCGTGATTATACTTTGCAAAGAACCTGTTGATGTTTTCAATGCAGCCGAGAAATTCTTCAAGGCTGTCCATATGGGTCTTAATCTGCATAAACGAGTTGACACAATCAACATCTGAAAAGTCAATTCTGTTTCCTGCGAGTTCATTTATCAGCTGTCGAAATCTGCCGTTAAGTTCGGGGACATTCATAAAGTCCTCAAGACAATCCAGCCTGTAATCAAGGGTTTCAATGTCATCTGTAAACTCTTTCATTTTAGATGTTGCGACAGCAAAATTCATAGGTGCAATAAGTTTTGCTATGTTATCCGTTTCAAGATTGACCATAAAATCCTGCGGATAATTTTCATATTTTTTCTGCCGCTTTTTTGCATACTCCTCAGCCTCCGCCGACGGATAGAACAGATCTACATAATCGGTAATTTTCATTGTTTTCACTCCACAATTTATTTTGCTGTAACAATATTCCCGTCACTAATCTCAATAACCCTGCCGCATTGCTCCGCAATCTTCGGGTCGTGGGTAACTATAACAACCGTCCTGCCCTGTTTGTTCAGGGACTTGAAAAGCTCCATAATCTCAGCGGAAGTCTTTGTGTCCAGTGCTCCCGTCGGTTCGTCCGCCAAAATCATTGACGGTTCATTGACTATCGCTCTGGCAATTGCCACACGCTGCTTCTGTCCGCCCGAAAGTTTGCTGCATAGCTTTTTGGCAAGCTCCTCAATGCCTACCGATTTCAGTGCCGCAAGGGCTTTTTCTTTCTTGTCACTGACTTTCTTTTTGGAAAAATTCAGCGGTATCATCACGTTTTCCAGTGCCGTGAAATCCTCAACCAGTGCAAAATCCTGCATAACCATCCCGATTTTCTCGTTTCTGATTTTTGCATACTGACTTTCGGAAAGGTCTTTCACAAGCACATCATCAATGTAGTATTCGCCCTCCTGATAGTTGTCAATGCAGGCTAAAATATGCAGAAGCGTTGATTTTCCTGCACCCGATTTTCCGATAATCGCAATAAGCTCACCGTCCCGAATTTCTGCCGAAACACCGTGGAGAGCCTTGAATTCGTTGGCTTTCTTTGAATTATATATTTTTACTATGTTATTAAGTTTTACCATTACTATTCCTCCGATAATATTATTGCTTTTTTTATAGCCTTTGATGTAAGGATAATGCAGAAAATGATACAGGATACCAAGATATATACAGCACACACAATCAGGCAAATGGTGATCTGTTTCCAGCCCAATGTAATTACTGTTTTGCTGAACAATCCTGCCTTGTAGAAAATCAACGATCCTGCTATTGAAATTATCAAAGACACAATGCAAATCAGCCCATTGTAAATTACATTGATTGTAAGCAACTGTTTTCTTTTTGCACCACCCAAATACAGTATGGCTTCGTTTCTCATATTATTTTTGCAGTTAATCGCATTAACGCTCACTGACGCAATCAGTACAAGCAGGTATATTGCACACATTATTGGCATCAATGTGTACAACTCTCTATAAACAATGGTCTGACTGTTGTTGTTCAACTGAGAAAACTGTATCGCAAATGATAATACAGAAAGATTCTCGTTGATATATTTTCTGTTGTAAAGCTTTTCATCATCGGAAATATTCCGGTTGTACTTTATAAAAAGGGAGTCTGACATTACTGAATCCAAATCGGTTTTATTCCACTCCTTATCTGTAAAAAAGAATACAGGTTCATTATATACAATGCTGTCCGCTGAATACCCAAGAGATTCGAGTTTCAAAGCAATCTCCTCGTTTGTAAAGCCTTTGTTTTTAAGCTGGTCATTCAGACAGTTGAAATGTGTAGAAAGCATTAACTGATAGGATGGTTCATTTGATTCATATTCCGAGTTTGCTCCAAGGTATTTTTCATTATCACCAATTACACCGATTATTCTGACCTTCAACGTTCCATTTTCAGTTTCAAATTCAGCAATATCATTAACATTATAGCCTTGATAATTTCGGGTAATTACAGCCTGCGGTATATCATCGGATTGCTTGGAATCAGTTATCCACGAACCTTTTTCTATTGTCGGGCGAAAAAGATTTGCAGAATAATCATCATATACAAGTGCATATGCGGTCTTAACCTCGTTAGTTTGTGTATCAACGCCTGTTTGCAGGGACGCAAAGTTTACAGACGAGATAAAATCAACATCTTTCAGCTGAGTTTTGATTTCATCTGTGTTTTCCAAAAGTCCGCCATTTTCATTATCTTTCAAAAAATATCCACCACAATACAATCCCTCGCCATTAAGCAGCGGTTTGACAGCCTCATATGAGGAAGCCTTTTCGTCTATTATCGATGTCATAATTATTCCGATAACAAAAACAGCAATCAGCTGGAGGCTTATTAAAACATTGATAAACGAGTGCTTTTTCAGGAAGATACCGATAACCCTGCCGTATAACTTAATTCTCATTTCAATCCCTCCTTAATTTTTTTGCCGAGATTATGATGAAGCAAAAACAGATTAAGAAGATACGATATTGCAGAGTAAATAAAAATTATTTCTGCGTAAACATATGGATTATATGCAGCTTTCATAAGCGGAAATTTAGCTGAAAGTACAGTAAGAATAAATTTATCATAGCACAAAGCTGAAATAATGCTTACAGGAAGCATAATAAGAATAATCTCATTTGCGGTTGATATGCTCAGATTTGAGGTTAACCCTCCGCAGATACGCATAATGGTCAGTTGTCTTGTTCTGCTGATAATGATGTAATTATACAGAATGGAAATGTTCAATGCCGAAAGAATGGCAATGATTACCGAAATCAGTACAACTGTTATGTAGTAGGAAGTGTTTGATGCCAAGTCGAATGCCGGTTCATAAAGAGTGATTTTATCTTTGAAAAATTCGCTGATATATGCGGTAAAATCATCATATTCAGATTTAGTGATTTTATTGTTGAGTGCAAGATAAACCCCGTCGTTCATAATTGTATCGTCGGGGACTGAGCTGAACGGAACATAGATACTGTAAAAAAAATAGCTGCTGTTAGCAGGGTTTATTGTGCCGATAACATCATAGCTCTGACCGAATGCTGTAACCGAATTTGTATATTCGGGTGCTGAAGTCGGCTGATTTACATTTCCGCTGCCCATTACAACAGCCTTTTTTTCTCCGTTTGAATATTGCTCCTGCGTGAAAAAACTGCCGTCCTTAATTACAAGGTCATCAATCATTGGCTGAAATACGTTATCGGAATATTCAAATTTTCCTTCAGAATACTGAAGATAGAATGCGACAGGTATTTCCTCATCAATTCCGCTTACCTGCGTGGACGAAAAACAGGTAATATATGAAACATCACCCATAAGCTTATTCGGCATATTCTTCACAAACTCACAAAAATTTTTTTTTGTAATAATGTCATTTATGGAAAAACCGACAGCATAGCTGTCAATTTCGCCGTCCTCAATATTTTTGCTGTACTGATAGTACAATCCAACACCGAAAAACAAAACCCCGAATGAAACAAACATAGAAATCACAAGTAGAACCAGCATACCGGTATGATTTTTCATCATATTTCTAAGATTTTTCAGCGTGTACATTCTTTCCTCCTTCAAACCCATTAAGGCAATGCATTATCTGATGTTATTCAGATAATGCATTGCCTTTGTAAAATGTTCAATTGATTTTTATTAAAATTTCTTTAATGCATATTTAATTCGGAGCAAAGCCCGATGTAAGCGTAGCTTTTCATCGGCTGCGACGAAGCAAGCTTGCCGCAGGAGCTTTAGCTCCTCAGGGTTATATATTAGTAATCAGACTGAATATCCTTAAAAACTCTATTATCTTTCATGACTAGAGTTCTGGCAGAATACTTATAACTAGTATTACGGTTATGGGTTGTTGTTGCTTTCAAAAGCTGACCTTTGGACAGCGTACCATTTTTCCATCCAGAAGGAGTATAAGAACCGATTTTTGCTGCAGAAGTCTTGTAATAAAGGGTTGACTGTACAGAGTAATTTGTTTTTGTAGTTGAAAGATTCGTTACCGTTCCCACTGAATCTGTCTCGCTTGGAGTATAAGACGTATATGCAAGTATAATTCGATAACTATCCTCATATGATGCTTGATACGCACTAGCACCTATAGCACTCATAGAAGCCATTATCATAACAGCAGCACCCATAGCTGCAATTCTTTTCTTAAGTTTCATAAAAAATCCTCCTTTAAATTATAGCTTCAATACCCAAATATATCAATGCACATTTCTGTATCTGAACAGTTTTCGTACGCTTGCACAAATCAGAATGTGCGTTTTTGTAAATGATTTCAGTTCTGCATTGGGATCACCAAGCCTTCCTGCATAAAACGTTTAAGCCAGTACAAAGCTATACTACTGTAGATCGTAATAGTCTCATATGCAAATCTTTTGAATTGTGTTTTTTGATGCTTATCTCTTGTAGATGTTCTTTGGCTCTTTAGTCTGATATCCACCGTATGCCGAAGCTGCTCCACAAGCCAAAATTGCTGTATGTTTTGCAATCTTCTGAATCATTTCAGCTAGTAGTTTTTTTAAACTTTTCACATTAATCACTTCCTCTCTCTTTAATCTTTGCTGCAATCATGAGCAAGGCAATTAAAAAAGTTGTTAATATAATCATTGTACCTAGATAACTTCTCGAAAGAAACAATCCGGTACAATTAATTATTAAAGTTATAACTATCCCTATTATTTTAAGCTTTATTCTTTTCGAATCATCAATTGGTTTATTCTTATTCTCTATAGGACCCAAGATAGAAACTATCAGTTCAGTAACACAGATTAAAACAATAATAATCAATAGGGAGAATTTATTAGAAAATATACTATTGGCTAAAGCGGTTAATATGAATGTAGTACACATCAATAGATTGCACCTAAAGTATGTGTCGGCATGATAGCCTCCGGTGAATGATCTGATAAGTATAAATAGTGAAAGAAAAACAATACTTTCGATTATATGATGAATAAGGATACCTGCTATTACAACAAGAACTATGTTAAGTAACGATGAAATACTTATTTCTATTCCATATCTATAAAAGTCTTGTACATCTGATTCATCACTGATTACATCTTGTTCCGTAATAAAATTAACAATCTGAGATACCAAGTAATTCATAATTTTCACCTTGCTTTTTTTGAATTTTACAATATAAAATATCTTTCGTCAAGCGTTTTGGCATATTGTGCAGTTTTCAGGCACAAAAAAATAACTCGGCATAAGCCGAGCTATCATATGAGTTAAGTTTCTAAGATTATAGAGCAGCAGAAAGCATTGTCAATTTCATAGTAATCATATCTTCCACTGTATTTATTTACTATGTCCCTAATAATAGAAGTGCCAAGTCCATGGTTTATGATATCTTTCTTTGTGGTTTTTAATTTTGGATTTTCGCTAATAACAGACTTATCTAGAGAATTTTTCACTATAAATGTATAAATGTTGTTTTCTTTACTGATTTCCAAATAGATAAACTTGTTTAAATCTGGCGGCATAGCTTCACAGGCTGTGATCGCATTTTCCAAAGTATTGCTCAATAAGTCACATAGATCAAGCTCATTGATACCTACAAAGTCATTTACCGTAATACATGACACCTTTATTCCTAAAGTTGATGCAGTAGACAATTTAGAGTTGATTATTGCATTTGCAACTGGATTATTGGTTTGAACAAATGTCATTGTAGCTTTAACAATGCCGTTGGATTGTTCAATAAATTCCAAAGCATCTTCGGTTTTGCCACTTGTGAGCAATTCATAAACGGTGGTAAGCTGATCCTTTATATCGTGCCTTATTTTTCTGATCAGCTCGTATTGAGTCTCCGCATTATTAACATACTGTTCCATATACTGTTCTTTTACGGATAGTACCTTCATATTCTTTATCTGAGCATTCTTGAAGAAGAGTGAATAAATAACGTAAAACATTAGGAAATTCAGTATAATGATAACCAGGTATGATAAATTGATGTATATTCTTTGCGTATCATCCGCATTGAGTGAAAGTACATGGAGAAGTGATACTAGAATAAAGGAAGATATTAATACTGTGATAATCGGAGACCAATCTGATATTGTATAACTGTCAGAGAATTTGAACAGCTTGATTATAATTTTCAAGGAGATCCAAAGAGAAATCTGGATTACAATCAAAGTCATGAATCTTACGCTATTATCATTTGTAATCAAGTCCTTGACGCTTATTCTATTTAGAGATGATAATAAATTAAGTTCAACAGAAGTGATAAGCAGCAGAATAATATTGGGAATGATCGTTGATAGTAGTTTTTTAATAATACTGTCGTTAAAGGCAATAATGGCATATACCAACAATATAACTAAATATAAAGTACTTGTAAATCCCTCATATAAAGTGATGTGATTTAACAGGGTTATGGTTGTTCCAAATATGATACTAAAAATCGAAAGAAATGTTTTTGCCTGTTTGAGAGATTTAGGATTTAGAAATCTATACACAAACCATGTCATAATAAAGCCCTGATAATAATTAATCACAAGCTCAAAGCATTTCCATAGCAAGTTCTTCATTTTGTCTTCCTCAAATACTGTGTTAATTTCTCATCAACAGTTTGTTTGTAGTTTTTACTCATATTTAATCTAAAGCCTTGCTTAAAAATTATCTCGTCTTTATTTCTATCTATATTAAAAATGTGACGAAGATTAACTAGAAAACTCTTGTGTATCCGAGCAAAATCATATTGAGAAAAATGAATCTCCAATTCACCAATATTACCTCTGATCTTTATCGGTTCGTTATGTTCTGAATGATAGATAACATAATGTTTACTGCTCTCAATATAATAAATGCTCTTTATTTGCAGCGGAACTCTTCCGACTTCTTTATTTTCCAAAATAATAATTGTGTTTTGCTTCATTTCATTGAAGAGCTGATTAACCACACTATGTAGTTTTTCTGTGAAAAAAGAATCATTGCTTTTGGTTATAAAATTCAGTGGTCGGAAATAAAGACTATCATAAACCAGTTCAGGATGATTGGTAACAAAAATTATGTAACAGTCGTTTGAACTTGAAATCTTAGCTGCTAATTGAAAACCGTCCGGCTCCGGCATATCAATATCAAGAAAAACCAAATCAAATGGTTTTATTAAGTGGTGCTGATACATCAATTCACTTGAAATGTAAGTTTCTAACTCAATATCTTCATTATTCTGTCTTTTAAATTCGGATTTGACAGCTTGTGACATATTATTAACAAATACTTTATTATCATCACATATTGCTACTCTGATCATATGTATTTCCTCCTTATAATGTAGTATAAATCACATCAATTATATTCACAATATAAATAATCGACAAATTTCGCCGATTTGTTATAAATAATATAAACTTGTGACTTCTAAATATATTTATACTATAACAAAAGTGTTGGAACCGGAAAGAGAGGCGGAGCATATATTATGAAAAAGCAAGTAAAAAGTTCAAATGTTTTTGGCGAAAAACAAAAGCTCATTATCGCCAAAATCTTGATCAATCTGCGAGAGCTAAACTTTCTAACACAAACAGATATAGCAAAACATCTTCATCTTTCTCCTAGCACGAGTTCTCACTATGAAAAAGGATTAACTGTCCCACCTACAGAAGTTGTGTATCGACTTGCCGACTTTTATAACGTTACTACAGATTATATTCTCGGCAAAAGTGCAAGCAGGACAAATCTTAATGACACTTATGCAATAAAGCTAACAAATAAAATGACTATAGGCGACGCTGTAGAAATAATGGCAAAGATGGACAACGCAGAACGTGAGCATTTAGCGTATTTCATTGAGGTTATAGGAAAGTCAAAAAAATAATTCAATTTAGAACTCTGAATTTGTATCAGGGTTCTTTTTTATTTTACCATAATAAAACAGCAAGGTCAAGCATATTATGTTAGTTTTCTGATCTTTGCATTTCGTGCTAAATATCTTCACCTTGTGCCAAATTCGTTGACATTTATACATAAAAGTATATAATATACATAAATTAATGGATTGTCTATTTACGAGGAGAGAATGCAATGGCTTTTAGAGTATTGAGAGCGGTTGATTAAACTGATACAAATCAATACATATATTATATCATAATACGACAATGGAAAAGTATATAGTATTCTTTGTTCAGATAAAATATGGTTCTCTAATATTGTTTTCTAAGCAGGTTTTGATAAATGACGTTTTTGAACATAAAAAAACACAGTGAATTAGAGTCAATGATTTAATAGGGAACACTTAGTATCGGAATAAAATTTTTTAAATGGAGATGTTATTATGACATATGAAGAAGTAATTGAAAAAATCAGATCAACCACTAAAGTGTCTGTTGTATCCGTAAAAGATATTCAGCACGGAAAAAGTATAACGTTGTCAAACGGAAGTATTATAAACTGTTTTAATACAGGCAAACATAATGTTCAAGGAAGAAACACTGATGAAACTAAAGCTATTCTTGGTGAAACTGCTAAGCTTGGAAACAGAAAAATATTTGTTGTTTACGGTCATGATGATATTGCACGTACACAGCTTGAAGCATTGCTTCGCCGCTGGGATCTTGAGCCGATTATTCTTGATCAGCAGGCTTCAGGGGGACAAACCATAATCGAAAAGCTTGAAGAATACAGTCAAGAGGTTGGATATGCAATAGTTTTGGCAACTCCTGATGACGAAGGAAAATCCAAAAGCGAAGATAGTTACAAATCCCGTGTAAGGCAAAATGTAGTTCTTGAACTTGGAATGTTCCTTGCAAAATTGGGTAGAGAAAAGGTTGCAATTCTGCTTAAAGAAGATATAGAATTTGAAAAGCCTTCTGATATTCATGGTTTAATATATATTCCATTTGACAAGAAGGTGGATGAAGTTGCAATAAATCTCATAAGAGAACTTTCAAAGCAGGGCTATAATATTGACCCATTAAGGATTTGATTGACAAAGATGATTCGAAGAATGCTGACAATAATAAAAATCAACCTAAAATACATACTATCGAAATTCACAATAATCGCATCATCAGTTTTTGGATTGGCTTCAATCGTTCAACTATTTTTTGATTGGAATACAATCGGAATAGAAGACGATGATGTTAAGTGTAAGATAAAGGCTTTTACAGTGCTTTTGTTTATTTGTTTCCTTACAGCACTTGTCTGGGGACTGCATTCATCAAAAGAGGTAACAATACTATCTGAGGATGATGTTGAAATTATTGTAAGATATGATGATCTTATGAAGATAGCATTTCCCAAAAAACCTCAGACTGAAAGAATAGTCGTCATAGCAGTTAATTGTTGTTATGATACTGTTGTAAATGATGACATTATTCACGAAGGCTCTGTGCATGGTCAGTTTCTAAAAAGATTTGCTTATTCGGACGAAAAACGACAAGCTCTTGATGCTGAAATAGAAAGTTCCCTTAAAGCATTTGGCTATGAATATGAGGATATCTCTCTTAACGAAAAAAGAGAAGGAAAGCGAAAAAGATATCCTATGGGTTCAGTATCCCGAATAAAAGGCGAGAATGGAGTTACTTTTTTCTTGCTTGCTCTTACAGAATTTGATGTTGACTGTGTTGCTCATTGTGATAAGCATCAATACTTTGATTGTATTCTAAAATTGTTTGAGTATTATGACAAACATGGTCAAGGGAAGGAACTCTATCTATACCCTATGGGAACAGCCATGTCACGAACAGGGTTATCGAAAAAAGAAGCATTGGAGAGTATTGTTCTTTTAACCCAAATATCTAAAAACTATTTAAAATGCAAGACAACAATAATCGTTGATAAGAAGTGTAAAAACGAAATATCGATTACGGATTTATAACATGAACGTATGTCAGTGTGGGTTAAATTTCCCTATGATATTCTAAGTGGTTATCGCCTCCCTTGTTCATAGTTGTACGGTCGGTTGCCCCTTATTTAAAGGAGAAATCAGAATGGCTTATAGAAATGGTACATATATTGCATTTGACGGTCAGGGAAAGACTGATCCGACACAAAGTGATTTAAAATATCTTGGACTTCTCAGAAGTTGGGATAAGAATTCAAACTTTGATTTTCATTTTATTGATAGTCATAAGAAGACAGCAGCTGTTTTGGATTCAAGCTTGAGAAAAACGCTTGAAAATCGGCTGATGGAGAGAATGCGCAATTCAAAAAACATGCTTCTGGTACTTTCTGGTGAAACTAACTATAATAGAGGATTGCTTAATTTTGAAATAGAGAAAGCAGTTGACTTATATGAACTTCCTCTAATAATAGCATACACGGATTGTTCTCATGTTATTAATTATGATGACTACAGCATCAGATGGCCCAAAGTACTTGTAGATAGAGTCAATGATGGATCTGCAAACGCAATACACATTCCCTTTAAAAAGAAAGCTATAATTGAAGCACTAAACAGATTCTCAGTGAATAGCACAGGAAGTGATATTTTGAGGGGTCCGGATAATGTGTTTTCAAAAGAAGCATATGCACAGTGGGGATATTATTTCTCATAAATATATGATGATATAAAATGGAGGGAGCGTTATGATACAGCATTATTTGCTTATACGTCGTGAAGTATAAGCAAATAAAAACTTCAGGAAATACTTGAAAATGAGGAGCTTCAGGGAAATGAAAAAGCCTTATTAACCTCTCTGTTGGATGCTGTTTTCTATTACTATGTTAAGTATCATAACCACGTTGACAATAGTTATAATGTCATGCAGCTGTATAAGCAATATTTTATGGGCTTTTATTCCCACTCTGATTCTTTGTTCTTCTTCAATGCTTTTAGATTCCATTTTCGAGAAACATTTATAACAGATTGAATCCGATGTACTGAACTCGTCACGTTTTTTCGTGCTCGCTGGAGAGCATCGGCAGGATAGATTCCTACACAAAAGGAGTCCATCTTGTCGGTGCTTTTTAATTTATAAATAAAATATTCAACGCCTGATATGCATTATGGCAGGGGATACAAAATATGACCGTTTTGCAGAGAATGCAAACAGCATATTTTGTGCCCTTTCTTTAGTACACCCATTTTTCAGACAAACAGAGTCTGTGTACTAAGTATGCAGGCTCGTTTTTTGTGTCCTCAGAAGAAAGGACACAATATGATTTTTACAACAAAGTGGCTGTGCATTATATCCAAATATCCGTAAGCCTTCGTTTTGATTCAAAACAAAAATCAAAACGGAGGAATATTAATGAGTAAAAATACATTGCGTGTCTATGACACCATAGCAAAGAAGTATGTTGAGGTTGAAGTCAGTGAAAACGTCAGAGTGGGATACAATCGAAGTCAGTGGAATATTGACGATAATGACAAGTCGTTCTATCAACATGAGATTCAGTTCTCAGCCCTTATCGGAGGCATTGACGGAGCATTTGAGAACTTTCACGAATTTGTGACTGACAAAGATGTTACTGAACGAAATGTTATGCTGCATGCGGAATATGACAGACTGCATAGTTGTTTAGCATTGTTATCGGATGACGAGCGAAAATTAATTGAACTTATATATTTTAAAAACTTAACAATTGAAGAATGCGGAAAATATCTTGGTATTACTCACCAAGCTGTCAGCAAGAAAAGAAAGAGGATTTTGTGCAAACTCTACAAACTTTTAAAATAATCAAAAAAAATGGTTGCAAAAAGCGTTGCTTCTTCCCCTATACAAGCGGAATAAAAATCCGAAGTAGCTTGACAACCGAATATCAACTCTGCAAGTACGTTAATCACACGGTCGGTATGAAATCTCGGCAGCCAAATGAACCATGCGCGACGACCTCAAAAAGCGAGCGATAACCATGACGTTCAGACCTTTGGACAGCAACCAAAGTCGGCGATGAAACGTGTGAGGATAATGATACTTCCCAGTGAGGGCTGATATAGCGGGTGAGAGTCCCATGATGCGGTTACGCTGACCGCAGCTTGCAGAGTTCCGCCGTGACGGTCGTTGAGAACAAATATCACGGAAAATCGTCTGAAACTAACGAATCAGACGAAGGCAAAACGAAGTTATACGGGGCTGTAAAAAAAGTTCCCAAGAAAAAAGGCTGCGATCTTGCCAAAAAGCAAGACAG
>NZ_QTXU01000030.1:0-24532 GCF_003461785.1 Ruminococcus sp. AM43-6 | reverse complement strand
TTGTTTTTATTATACTTTGATTGTTTTGTATGTGTCAAGTTTTATTATACAGGATTAAGGCAAGCTTGTTTACGGCAAGCAGAGAAACAAATCCATGAAAAGTAAAGAAAAGGTACGCAATCCTAAAGAGGATTGGATCGTGGTTGAAAACTGCCACGAGCCTATCATTACGCAGGAACTGTGGGATACGGTACACAAAATTCTGAATGCCAAGCACCGTCCTGCAAAGGCGGGAGAAGTTCAGATGTTTGCCGGACTTCTCTACTGTTCGGATTGCGGTCATTGCCTGACTTACTCGCAGAAACAGCGTAAAGACGGCAGTTATCACGGAGCGTACTCCTGTTGGATGTACAAAACTCACGGCAAAGAATACTGCGCTTCGCACTACATTACGTTTGATACAATTTACGAGCTTGTACTGATCGACATTCAGCGTAACTTGTTTCAGTACCGCAAAAATACGGATAAATTCAAGTCGATTTTAAGTCGGAAATATCAGTCTGATTCACAAAAGCAAGCGGAACAAATCACACTCGAATATGAGCAAAAGCAAAAACGCTGTGAGGAACTGGATAAGATTATCAGCCGACTTTATGAGGACAATGTTCTTGGGAGGATAGGCGATGAGAGATATGAGTCTATGTCGCAGAGTTACGAGTTGGAACAGGTGGAAATCAAAAAGGCGTTACCTATTCTCAAATCGAAAATTGACGAGTTGAAAAGACAATCAGATTGTGCGGATAACTTTATTAACGTTATAAAAAAATACACCATAATCGACAAGTTGGATTCCGCAATACTAAATGAGCTGATAGACAAAATTGTTGTTCATCACAAAGAACAAGCTGAGGACGGAAGAACATTTCAGCAGATTGAGATTTATTACAGATTTGTCGGAAAACTCGGCACGGAGAATGAATTATCCAAGGCGGCATAACCGTGCAAATACAGCGGTTACACACGAAAAATCAAAATACGATATGACGTCGCTTTATCGACAGCCCATGGTCGTCGGTTCGAATCCGACTATCAGCTCCACCGCAACAGCGGTCCGCAATTTGCCCTCCGATCCATTTGTATGGGTCGGAGGGTTTTGCTATGTCGGGCGGTCGCACATAGTTTTGATATCGGCAAGTTTTGACTCACTGTTGGCTTTGGTCTGAGGGGTGACTTTTTTTGTAATGGGGCATGAAAAAATTAGGTTGAAATTTCACCTATGATATGGTATGATGTTAATGACAAGAATATTTAAATTTAGGTGGTGACATTATGAAAAAGGTTTTGGGAATACTCTTGGCGGTGGTCTATGGTGCAGGATTGGTTGGCTGTGGGTCGGTCAAGAACTTGAGGGTAGACTACGGGACATCGGAAATTTACTCGCAGGAGGACATGGAAGCTGCTATCAAGGTCATACTAAAGGAATTTGACAGCTGGGACGGCTGTGAGATGCACTTTATCACTTACGGCGGTGATGATTTGTGCAACGAGGATAACATCGAGTGGCTGAATGATTTAAAGAAAGATCATGATAAGGGCGATGAATTTACTCAGTGCATTGAATTTACGAGCAATTTTCACTCGCCAAAAGACGGCGGTGAAGGTTGGAATGCAGACACGGAATACACTAGCTGGCAATGGTGGCTTGCACGTTCTGAGGACGGCAAATGGAAACTCATGACATGGGGCTACGGTTAATATAATAGTACAGAAAAAAGGACTGCTGCGGTTAGACGGCGGTCCTTTTTTGGTATTATTCTTCGATTTGTTTGCCCAAGAACATGGCGGCGGCTTTGGCGAGCATGGACTGTTTATCTGTACAAAGCTCGGTATCGTCGGTAGCCATGAATGCCACTGCGCCTGTTATATCGCCGTTTGTGAGGATAGGGGCGATGGTGAGGGCGTGGGTATTGATACCCTCGACAGCTCTAAGCGGCTCGGCTGTGGTATCGGTATAGTCAAAGGTTTTGCGGTTTTCCAAAAGCTCCTCCAGGGCAGGGGAGAGGCGGCGCTGGGAATACTCTTTTTTCGGCACGCCTGACACTGCCACGACGTGGTCCTTATCGAACACCACGGCAGGCGCTCCCCCAAGCTTTGAGATGACTTCCGCTGCCTGAGCTGCGCCCTCGGACATTTCGTTTATTGCGGAATATTTTTTGAATATCACTTCGCCGTCGGGGTTGGTGTAGATCTCGAGGGGGTCGCCGTTACTGATAACGTTGACACTAAGATTCCTGCCTCTGCTGTCCGTTACAGCAGCTGCAAGCTGTCCGGCTGACTTTCCGATCTTAGTGCCTTGATTAAAATTTTCGGCTGATCCATCTGCTCCGACTGTCACAAGCTGCTGCTCTGTAAGCGTGCCGTATTTCAGCAAACAGTCGATATCCGCTTTGAGATGAATTTCAATTCTGTTTTCAAAGACCACTATCTTGTCAATTATAAAATTCAGGTCGTTCTTGTCAAGAGCGGGCTTGTTAATGATGTCATCGAAAATCTCCAGCACGGTTCTGGCGGTGCGGTTCACTCTGACAACGGTGTTGTGCTTGTCGACTGCAAGCTGCATCTGATTTTTCAGTCCCTCGATACGCAGAGTAAGCTCGTCTATCATCTCGGTGTAGGTCTCCTCGATTATCTCCGCACGGTCGGGGTGTTTCATAACATCCCTCGCCTGCTGTCGGGTGAGCATTTTCATTTCCGCCTTTGCGTCCTCTATCTGCCCCTTTATCACGTCAACGGTGGACTGACTGCTTTTCGTTTCAAGCTGTTCTTTAGCAATGGACTCCTGCAAACGGTCGATCATCTCTGCGGAGTTGTCACGCACCTTTTTGATATAGCTTTTCAGCAGACCGTCCAGCATATCAACTCTGGTATGGTGCGAGGTACAGCCTTTTGTTCCTCGCTTGTGGTAGGTTCCGCAGGTGTAGGCAGGAGCAAGATCGTTACGGCTCATTGCGAACATGGGTGAGCCGCAGTCTCCGCAGAAAAGATAGCCCGAGTACACATTGTCGTACTTTTTCACTCCCCGATAGTGAGAGGTCGTACGCTTCTTCAGCTGCTCCTGAGCCAGAGCGAACACCTTGTAATCGACGATAGGAGTGTGATTATTTTCAAATACTATGTGGTCTGTTTCGTCCTGCTTGACCTCCCCGCCGTTTATCTTCTTACGCCTGTACTTGCCCTGACGGAGCGTGCCGATATAAAAATCGTTCTGCAATATCTCGCTGACGGTGATGATACTCCACGTCTGCTTTACCTCACGCTTGCACTCCTCGCCTTTAGCCTCCCTGCGCATTTTTTCGCACATTCTAGGCGTGGGAATATGCTTGTCCGTAAGATAGTTGGCAATTTTTTTGTATCCCCAGCCGCTGTTGTACCTGTCAAAAATATCTCGGACAACCTCCGCCGCAGGTTCGTCAACCTCGAACTGCATGGTCTTGTTGTTTATCATAACGTAGCCGTAGGGCACAGCGCATATCCACTTGCCCTCCTCCTGACGGCGTTTGATGACCGATTTGACCTTTTTGGACGTATCGGTAACAGGCATTTCATTGATAAGAAAGCGGAACTGAATTGCCGTCCAGTCGTCATAGGTAGGATAATCAATGTTATCGCCAATCGAGATAATCCTCATTCCTGCGTCACGCAGATCTTCCAATTCCACCAGTCCCTTGCTGTTTCGTCGGGAAAATCTGGAGAAGTCCTTGATGATCAGAATATCGTACTCTAATCGAAGCATTTTCTTTCGCAGCTCCTGATAGCCCTCACGCTGTTCAAACGTATATCCCGATCGGTCACGGTCCTCATAGAAATCAAGCGTGCTGTCTGGAAACTTGCGTTTCACAAAGTCGGCTATGATAGCTTTTTGGTTTTCTATCGAGGTGTTGTCTCTGTCCATTTCCTCGTCGACAGAAATTCGGCAATAGCCTGCTATGCTGTACTTTATGCTCATTGTTTCACCCTTTCAATGTTGATTATTTTTTCGGTTCGGTTTTACCTTTGCGAATGCTTACAATGTTGTCAGAAATATTCGTTTTAATTTATATCAATATTGTATCATATATCTTTCAGAATTGCAATAGGCAAAGGCAATAAATATCCGAGTGAAGATTTTATGACTTTGCCGCAATTTATGTTTTTTTACGTCAGTTATGTACGGTGCGCCTGATTGCGCACCACAAATCATAGGCAGAGGTTGTGCTCTATCAATCCCTCCGTGCAGTCAAACAAGTCGTTGTCCCCCGACATAAATACGGCAACCTTGTATTTTTTATCGCTGTACTTGTCTGCAGTATTCTGCACGAATTCGCTGATACTATCGTCCTCCTGCTCCTGATTTGTCAGCCAGATCTCTACGATCCGCTTATTTTCACTGACGTTAATTTCCAATAGGCAACACTCCTTTTGATTCATTTTTGACTTTGGGATTTAAGTTATTCAATTTTGAAAAATGCGGCAATGTCCTTTGATTTTCTGTTACGACTCCTGAAATCACACCGATTTTACGTGATTTTCAGTACTTACGACCCCTGAATTCTTCAAACCTCGAATTTATGACCCCATAAAAATTATGCACAACAATTTTGCTGAAACTGCGTATTTTCGGCACTTTTGCGGTCAGCTTTGCTGTCCGCTGTGACTGCATCGGGGGCTTACGACCCCGATGCTTTAACTTGCTTTACAATATTTCGATTTGCTTTAACCTCTGCATATCGGTGATCGTGCAATACTGACAGGAGCAATTTTTACCGGACTTTCATTCTCTCATCAGAAATCACCGTTAACCGCCTCGGACGTCGCACACATTCGGCGTGTATGGGCTTTAACCAACATAGGTGGGGCAAGGATACCGCCGAGAATCGGCAGGCTCACACGGGCGAGATTTCGGCGTTTCTTGCCGTGCGCAGTTCGTTACTCACCGCAGAGCATTCAATCAAGCGACTGGTTTCGTTACTTACCTCATCACAGAATTCAGCGTCTATAATATCATCTTCTTTCATAGCCTTTTCATAAAATTTCGATATCAAATCTGCCGCCTTATCAGGATGGTCCAGACAGTAGTTCCAGAACTGATAACATTGTATTTCCATTAGCTTACGCTTAAGCTTTTCGGGATTGCCGTCGCACTCCGCAAGAACCTTCGGCGTAACATAAAATCCGTACTTCCTTATCGTCGGGAGCACCTCGTCGCATATCCAAGCACGAAACTGTCTGCCGATCGGTAACCTTGAATTGAAAATCAGCGAATACAGATCTCCCTCGCTGATATAATTCTTCACGATAGTTTTTAACGGACTTTGCGGATGCGGAACAGTAAGCTTTATTGGCTCGTCGCAATGGTCTATGATAGCTTTTCTCGGATTGTGATATCCGAGAACCTTTGCACACTCCGATGCGGGGAAGTACAGCTTTCCGTTAACTTCAACACACTCAAGCTGACCGAACTCTGTGTCCGCAAAAGGATTACCATCAATTATCATTAATTTTTTCAACTTCATAAAAATTCCTTTCCATAGCAGAAAAATGAAAATCGCAGATGCGCAATTTGATATTCCGCCTCCATTTCGTTACGCACCTACCAATACTTATCTCTACTATACATTCTTTCTTCTGCTATATTAATATTATTAGTATGTTATATTAAAGGTATGTCTATGTGACACGGAGGGTATCGCAATTTATGTAATTCTGACCGCGTTGCCAATTCGTTACATACCACATTGAATTTATTTAGACAACAAAAAAGCTCGCACATATTTCAAGTTCACGATTAGTGCAAAAGGATATAATTATCCCGTTGCTATCAAAATCGTGCCTTAAATATGTACGAGCATTAAGCTCTAAAAGTATTTGCCGATATGTTTATGTAAGTAAAAGGCACTTATTTATTAAATTGTAATTTTATGTTAAATGCTGTTGTTTCTATTTGATATTATAGCATTAGAACACTCGTTTGTCAAGGGCTGATAAAAAACTTTTTGGCACTCCAATATTTTTATTCTCGGAGAGCGCTTTGTTTTGAACTACAAGTATATCACACAATGCTACAAAATTCAGTAACCAACTTAAAGCATAAGCAATAAACCTTTAAAATGGACTTGACTTCTCCCTAAAACAGAGTTAACATACGACAAAATGTGCAGTATACGCCGAAATTATCTTATAATATACCACTATAAGAAAAAGAGCCCCGCAATCCCCGATAAATCAAGGCTTTGCGGAGCTTTTCGACCACAATTCTGACCAGAAATAAAAAAGAAAAGCTAAACATAAGCATACAGTTTTTCAAGCTGTTTACGCTTCATATCCATGTTGGAATGCACATATCTTTCAAGAGTAATTTTCACGCTTGCATGACCCAGCAGCTCACTGACCGTCTTTACATCAATCCCAAGCCGAATGCACTCCGTAGCAAAGGTATGCCGCAGAACATGAAAATTCTTATACGTTACACCAATGTGTTTCAGAAAAGTTTTGTACCTGTACTGATAAGTCCTCGGTTCGGTATAATTCAAAGAGCAAGTCAGGAAGTAGCAGTCAGGATTGACATTTCGTTTGATTTTAGCAATCTGCGACAGCATAAAAGTCGGAATAGGAATATCACGGATAGACTTTGCACTCTTAGGCTCATCGATTATTACAATAGTTTTAGGACTAATTCCGTTCGGATTTTTAATCCGCTGGAGCGTTTTCCATACATGAATTACCTGATTTACAAGGTCAATATCCTGCCATTTCAAAGCGCATATCTCGCCTATTCTCAGACCCGTATAAAGACACAGCAGAACGCCAAGTATTTGACAGTCATCACACAAAGCATTTTGACGGATTTTTGCCATTTCAACGCTTGTAAAAACCTCAATTTCCTTATGTTCCGATTTTGGCAGCGATACATTTTTAGCAGGGTCATCTAGCTTGTATTCAGTTTCTCCGTATGCGAATACAGATTTCATCATGATCAGAATTGCCTGCACGCTCCTTGATGAAAGCCCTTTTCCGTCATCTCCGCCGCATTCCAACAGTTCGGACACATAGCGATTGATTATAAATGAAGTCACTCTGCCAACACGCATATCTCCGAACGGCGCAGCGATGTAATTCTGATACATAGTGCGATAACTGACATAGGTTGATGATTTAATGCTATTTTTGCGACTTGCAAGCCATACCGAGAACAGTTCTGATACCGTTATCGGATCGTTTTTCGGCAACAAATCAACTTTAGCAAGCTGTAGTTTCTGCGAACATTCCACATAGCTGTAAGCGTAAACAGACGAATACTTTGCTCTACCGTTTTCCATGTAACTTGAAATATACCTGCCCTCCCAGCGACCGTCCTTGCGTTTGAATATGTTTTTTCCTCGTCTTGACATGGCGAAACCTCCTTAAAATATGTACTTTAAGTATACACCCGTTTTGACGAGATTTTTGACCAGAAATAGAAGAAAAAAGAGTTAAAAACAGCCTAAAATCCTTGATATTTTGCAATTAAATATACAGATTGTGAGATTTCGTTCGTTGAATTTGTACAAAACATACAGTAAATTTTGTCAGTTTTAGTCAATCCGTGGATTGATTTTTTTTTCTTATAGTGGTATATTATAAGATAGGTATAGACACTTAGATTTATTCAAGTGAAGGAGCTTTATTATGTTTTGCAAAAAATGCGGAAAGAAATTATCAGACAACACAGTTATTTGTCCCGTTTGCGGAGAACCTACGGGAATGCAGCCGACGCCTTTCCCTCAACCAAAACCTACGGGAATGATGCCGCCGCCTTACACTCCACCAAAACCTACGGGAATGATGCCGCCTTACACTCCACCACAGCCACCCATTCATCCGGATCCTGCCACTCAGGTGAGTTATTGCCGTAAATGCGGTGCTGCTTTGCCTTATGGGCAGACTCTATGCAGCAATTGCCAAGCAGGTCAACTAACCGGGCAAAACCCGAAAGTAATAACATTTATGATCTCACTCTTATTATTCTATATGAAAGGTGAGATTAGAATGGAACAGAATTTTATTAAAACCAAACTTCCGAATGCGATTTTATTCATACCATTTGGCACTAAACGAAAAAGTATTCCTATTAATCAAATTTCATCAGTCAATTCAAATTTCTCATTGAATCCAAAATCCTTTATTTGCGGACTTGTTGCTTTAATTGCTGCCATTATATGCTTAGGTGGATCTCCTGCATGGGGAATTATATTGTTATTACTGGCAGCATTGTATATTATAGATTCTTTTACAACAATGCTTGTCATAGAAAAGACATCGGGAAACGTAGAAGAAATTCCATTTTACATTATGGAAAAAACAAAATGTGAAAACATTGAAGAGATGATAAATCAGATTATTTCTCAAAGAATGTATTCAACCATGCAAAATAATTTTTAGGAAGTGACCAGCTATGTTTTGCAAAAAATGCGGAAAGAAATTATCAGACAACACAGTTATTTGTCCCGTTTGCGGAGAACCTACGGGAAAGCAGCCACGCCCTCAACCACAGCCACGCCCTCAGCCGCAGCCTGCTCCTGCCCCTCAGGTGAGTTATTGTCCTAAATGCGGTAATGCCGTTGCACCTAATGCGGAATTCTGTCTACATTGCGGATGTGTTTTAAATAACTTCAACCCTCAAGATGGAGGATTTGCAGCAATAATGAAAACTAATAAAAAACGTAATATACTTATTGCTATTATATTAATGTTGTTTATTGTTATAATTGCTTTTATTTTATTCAGGATATTTGAGAGCAACGAGAGTAAGATTCAAGGAAAATGGTTGCTTTATTCTGATGGTACCGAATTGGTAGATAAAGAAGATCAAGTGACTTGGGAATTTACCAATGGAAGGTTACTCATTTCCGGTGCTTATTCCGAGGAAGGCTACTACTCAATCGATGGTGATACTCTTGAAATATATGATGATGATTATAGAGTAAGTAAGTTACTTGGACATTCTAAAAGGTATGTAATTGAAAAACTTTCCTCCAACAAATTGATTTTGAGGAAAATAAATACAGATAGAACGTATGTTTTTAAGAGGTTATAACTATGATTTGTAAAGAATGCGGCAATAAAATAGATGATAACTCAACTTTTTGCAAATTTTGCGGATACAAAGTATCTGCGGAATCATCTTGCCAGAAAGCGTATTTAAATACCCCAACCGAAAACAGTTCTGCAATAAAGTCTAAACAAGTGAAAAAAAATATTATAATATCACTATCCTCTATTATAACTGTATTAACTGCTATAGTTTTGATAACAGTTATTATTAAAATACATAATAAACAAGAAAATATTGTCACGGATGACGATTTATCAAAAACAGAGATTGGATCTGGTGTTACTGATAATGCTATTAAAAGCAAATCAGCCAAATCAATAACAGATTCTAATACAAACGTTGAAATAGAGTCTGAAAAAACAGACTCAAATAATAAAACCTATGAATCGATTGAATTCATTGGAATCGATAATTATGACGACTGGTCAGCTGCAAATTTTTATGATACTGACGGAAACGAAGTAGAGTATATCGATAACAAATACTTTTCTGATTTCGAAGAAACAGGTTGTTCAATAACTGTTACTTTAAAATATCTTAATACTGATTATTATGTATTTGCACCCAAAGATGCTGTAGATTGGAATGCTCTTTATAAGCTTGACGGGAATTACATAACCGGTGTACCTACGGCAGCAGATGCAGTCAGCATTAATAATGAATCATATACTTTTCCAAATGAGATCAGTAATGACATTATTGAAAATACAAGAACATTTATACAATCAGACGGTTTTTTCTGTTTATTTGACTTTAAGCCTGAGACAGTTTCTTTTAATCTTTCTGCAAAAGCCATATCTTATCTAAAAAACAACGCTACTATAAACGATGACAATACAGAATATGGTGGGATAGTATTTCAAATGTACGGATGTATTATTACTGATTTGGTAATTGATGTGCCTCTCTCAGTTAATGATGTAGGTATGATTATAAAATCAAACCAGTAAATATTCTAATTATATATAACAAATTTAGGAGGACTTATTATGCCAAAATTAAACCAAAGAGATTTCAATGACGAACCGGTAAAATACGTTACGGAAAAACACGTTGCCTGTGTTTTTCTATTGGATACGTCAAGTTCAATGAACAGCAATGAAGCAATAAAACAGCTTAACGAGGGACTCAGAGTATTCAAGCAGCAGACCCTATCAAGTCTTGATACCCATGCAAAGGCTTGTATTGATGTGGCTGTTGTTACGTTCGACAGTGATGTCAAGGTAATTCAGGATTTTGCTCCGGTAGAAGAAATGGAATTACCTGAACTAAAAGCATATGGAAATACTGCTATGGGCAAAGCCCTGGAAACTGCAATGGATATGGTCACGATGCAAAAAAATAAATACAACTACGCAGGAACACCTTATTTCAGACCTTGGATCTTTTGCGTAACTGATGGTGGTCCAAATGATGATTACCGTGAGTCAGCTGAGAGATTAAAGTGGATGGAGAATAACGGAAAGGCGATTGCATACTGTGTTGGCGTGGACGGTTTTAGAGCCGATATTATGAAACAAATATTTGATCCAAATAATATATACGGATTAAAAAATTGTGATTTCACTGGGCTGTTTAAATTTGTTTCATCCAGTCTGGATGCTTTGAGAAACAGTACTGAGGAATCCGGTTCGTTAAATATTCCTGCACCTGATACAATGTTTAAGGTTCCGCTTGATTGAGCCTGCGGAAATTTTTAAAGATATGAAATAGATCGGAAGATACACTCTGCTGATAAAGGAGTAAGTTTGTAAGAATGATTGGATATTTTAAAATTTCGGCAATAGGAACAGCACATTTAGAAAATCCTGACGGTGTATGTCAGGATTATTCTGATGTGCTAAAGCTTGACAACGGATATACAATAGCTGTAATTGCCGACGGTTTAGGCAGTGCAAGTAAATCGGATATAGGTGCAAAAGTGGCTGTGAATTCATTCTTGGCTTACATAAATTTGCATATTAAAACCAAAAAAAGCGATAAGTTTTACATTGATCTTATATCACAGGCATATCAAGAAGCATATAACAACGTAATGAATACTGCCGAAGACATGAAAATAGATTTTTCGGAATATAATACAACCCTAACTGCTGCGATTTATAATGGTAAAAACTTATATTACGGTCAATGCGGTGACGGCGGTATTATCGTTTTAACGCCGAGCGGTAATTATGATTGTGCAACAGAAGTAAAAAAGGGAGAAGCATTCAATGAAACATATCCGCTCTTGGGCGGTCCCGACAATTGGTCCTTTGGAAAATATCCCGACGAGGTCTGTGCATTAACGCTTATGACAGACGGCATATTTGATATTGTGTGTCATCCTCTGCTTGCAAATGAAGCTCAAAAAATAAATATTCCATTTATCCGCCGATTTATGGACAGAAATATTCTTAGGGCAAATAACAAAACTGATTTTGAAAATCTGCAAAAAAGCATATCTAAATTTGTTTCGGGAAACGGCTTGCCTAATGTAACAGATGATAAAACTATCGTAGGATTGATAAACACTGATATTTTAGCAGATTTAAAAGACGAGGAATATTACAAGGAACCTGATTGGGATAAGTTAAACGAAAACATGAAACGCAAACTCCGTGAAGGCCGCAGACCTACTCCTATTGATATAAAAAAGCCTACAAATATAATCAAAGTAACTCCTACTGGTGAAAGCATAGTAATTAATGATGAATCCAGAAAGTTAAAGAAAAGATTACAAAATTCGTATAGAATCAACCGCCAACTAAGGAAAATCGTTTTGATACAGCTGATAGTGATATTAGTGCTTATTATTATTTGTTCTATCTGTATTGTTTTTTTAAACAAAGGTAACGTTCAGGATACATCGAAAAAGAGTATGGAATCTTCCAGTATAAGTAAGGATAGCGCTTACAACGGCAAACATACGCAGGGAAGCGCTATTGCGGATGATGATACTTCTGATCATGCAGATGATTCTACACAAAGCGATAGTATGGCGTCAAATTCTGAAAATGATAAAGCTAAAGATAAAGCTATAAAAGATGCTTTACCAAGAATGAAACAAGCTCTCCAAGAGGTGGGAACATCGACTCATTTTACTTATATTAATTCAGAAGCTGTTGATGAGCACTATAGTAATATAACGGGGGGTTCCAGCAGTGGCTTCTAATAATGATAGAAGAATTTATTACGATTTGAATAGCGGACAAAAATATGTATTATTTGAAGAAAGCATTACTTCCGGCGGCGAGGGCAGCATTTATAATATAGAAGGTATGCCCGATTTGGTTGCAAAGATCTATCATGAAAAGAATCGTACCGAAAACAGGAAAAATAAACTTCTGGCTATGCTTGAAACAGATTCAAATGACTTGTCTGAATGTGCATGGCCTCACGCCATTCTGTATCAGGATAACAATTTTTGCGGATATGTAATGCAAAAAGTGTCAGGGTTAAGCAGCTTGATAGATTTTTACGTTTATGATAACAGAAAAAAATATTTGTGGTCACAATATGTAAAAGTGGCAGAAAATATTGCTGCCGCCGTGAATAATGTTCACGACAGCGGACATATAATCGGAGATCTGAACCCAAATAATTTCATGTTAGATGTGAACACTGGTCGAGTTATGCTTGTAGATACGGATTCATATCATATCAAAAGTAAATCAGGAGAAATTTTTCCATGTACTGTAGTTACTCCGGAGTTTATTCCTCCTGAGCTTCAGGGTAAAACTTTTGATGAAAATAATGCACGGAATATGTTTAACGAAAGCACAGACAATTTTGCTCTTGCAGTTATTATTTTCAGGCTTTTAATGAACGGCGTTCATCCTTTTTCATGCGTTGTTACCACCAAAGAATCTATGAGTAATTTCCAACCTGTAAAGAACATACAAAATGGATATTGTCCTTATTTTACAAAAAGTAATATTAATGGGAAAATAGCAAAAACGCGCTATTCACCTAATATAGGTATTCTTCCGAGAGATATTCAAAAGCTATTTGAAAGAGCATTTATTGAAGGTCAACAAAGCAAGAGCGCCAGACCGAGAGCAGACGAATGGTTTTACGCACTTGATTCTTTAAGTCAGAGATTGTGCAAATGTACCGACAATCCAAAGCATGAATACTTTATAGGACTAAGCAGTTGTCCTTGGTGTAAGCTTGACATGGAAATAAGAAATAAATCAAAGCCAAATCCGGGAGATTTGAAAATTGACGACGGATGGGAGGAATTTCGCAGGAAGCAAAATAAAGAAAAAGCATCAAAAGATGAAATAAATAGGAAAAACGATTATACTTTTATTTTCCCTCCTACCTGTCCAATATGCGGAGCATTATTGGTTAATGGAAAATGTTTATCTTGCAACTCCACACCTAAAACAAACCCTCAATCAAAACCTCACTCCACACCTAAAACAAACCCTCAACCAAAAACTCACAACGAAGACAAGGAAGCGACAAGAGCATTGATAGCTACGATTCTCATAATATCATTTTTTTTAATACTTGCTTTGATTGGTATTTATTCAGATGAATCCTCCCCAAATTATGCTGAAAATGTTACTGATACATATAATTATTACGATGATACTATCGACAGCAGTTTGTATAAAACAAATTCGATTTTTACTCCGATGTCAACTATAGATAAAAATGAATTGTCAGAAAATAAACAAGAAATATCAATTGAAAATATAGAAACTAATGTTGATGAAATATCGGCTTACGCTGAGATAGACTTTGACGAGGAGGTAATTTGGGATGTTCCCGAAACTATCTCTTCGTATGAGTCGTCTACAATACCTGCACCTACCCTCAGTTTTAGTGTTAATATTTATGATATCGATATATCTTTTGATTCGGACGCAACGGTTTATGACCTTATCGCAGAAACGGATTGCGATAAAGCTTATGTAGATCCATTTTCTAAAAATGGTATTGACTTTTATGATAAAGAAAACGGTCATGCGACCGTAAGCCTTTTCTATGCAGCTCCATGTTCAGGAAATCTATTTATAAAAAAATCAAATGGTGAAGTTTTAAAAAAAATCCCGATAGATATAGCGTGGAAAGACTGTGAATTTGTTTCAAGTAACGAAGATATTATAACATTTGGTGATGAACAGTTTGAAATAAAGTCTACAGGCAAGTTAACGATTTCTTATATTTATGGTGATGATGTTGTAGCAGAAAAGGAAGTTGAAGTAATTTAATACATATTAAGGCGTTGATTATAGATGATTAATACAGGAGTGAGATAGTTTATGTATTATGAATGGTTATTTTTTTAATAAAAATGGTACCTTTATAGCATACTGTTATCCGCCGGAAGATTCCTTTTTATCATGTCAAATTCCGAAAGGAAGCGCAAAATTCGTTTATACGGCATTTGACAAACCCGAAGACGGAACGAGATCGCTTCTGACATTAAAAAATGATGAGCAATATATTATAAAAATTGATTATAAGACAAAAACGATAGAAGTATATACGGAAAAAAGGAAAAATACTCAACAAAGCCACAATTTCAAAGTAATTCATAGGAAGTGACATACAATGAATAAAAGATGCCCTAAATGTGGGAAGCTGCTAAATGAAGATGCGAGAAGCTGTAATATATGCGGATATAAATTTAAAATTAATATACCCTACGATCCCAACTACGATCCCATTGTTATGAGGAAATGCAGCAAATGCGGCACCGGATTTACCATTCACAGCTCTAACCCAGGAAAATTATGCCCCAATTGCATGGAAAATAGGTCTAAAATAAATTCTTCCCGGAAGAAAAATCGTGTTGGGAAAATAGCTGCTTGTGTTTTTTCTGTTGCAGTTCTGGGAATAGGAGCTTTTTTTGCATATAAATATCTATCCTCAAATAAACCTACTGTTCAACAAGTCCAAACCGCTTATGAAAGCTATGAAAAGGTAAACTCTACTTTGAGAGATATAATATCCGATCCTGATTATAAGAATGGATCAGAGAACGACAAAAAAGAAAAAATCGAAAATGCATTAAACTGTATGGTCGAGGAATCAATGATCAGCGACATTGACTACAGTGAAGATACTATGATTTATGAATATGTCTATAACGATGGCTCTTTGGGCGGAGTAATGCTGGAACCTTTTGACGAGAGTGTTAATGGAATAGCAAAAAACTATGCCGATATAGATCAAAACGGTCAAATCAAAGCAATCGATAATAAAGTAGCCTTTGATTCGGAAAAATATTCATACAGCAAAACTGATATGAAAGCAAAAGTAATGTATGGTCTTGGATACGATGATATGCTTGAATTGTTAAATCAGCGTTCAGATGTGTGGACAAGCGAAAAGCTTTTAACAGATATCGACACAGATTGTACTGTTGCAGATTTTGCAGAGGAATTGGCTGGATATGATTTTATTGATATTGAAGAGCATGGTACACTTTATAATGATACTCCTATTATATGTACAAAGGAAGTTGTGACTGAACAAAATATCGGAGAATATTTTGATGATATAATTAACGGTAATATTATTCAAGTGACATATGATGACGATAGCTCCGGAAATACTTATTACTGTATTATGCCGTCCTATTTTACATCTCACTATAAAAATAACGAGCTTGAAGGATCAATAGTATTTTTAGGTTCCTGTAAAGCATACATAAACGATAAGCTTGTGAATGCATTCAAAGACGCAGGAGCATTAAGTGTAATTGCAAATACAGAAACAGTATATACATATTACAATTACTATATTCAGGACGCATTTGTTTATAGCTTAATGTGCGGAGACAGCATAGACGAAGCCCTTGATTTTGCAACAGATATCTGGGGTGAAAGTGATATAGAATGGGCTGATATGTATCTAACCGATAATGAGATCAAGCCAGAAGTTGCTACTCCCAAAATTGCAATAGGAGGTCAAAATAAGCTTGTTGAAGTAAATGAAAACACATCTCAACAAACGCCGGAATTCGTTGAAGAAATATTAAGCTGGTCGGAAGAACATGAACCTATGGACAGCGGTACCGGTTGGCTTGATTCATATGAAATGTATAAAGGTTATATTGGTCATAATTATGCTGAAAAGGATGAAATGTGGTTCCAGGATCTAACCGGAGATGGGGAACCTGAACTTATTATTGGCGGATATGGACTTATGATCGGACAGGAGGAGCAAAAATGCTTCACTGTTTATGAAAAAGATAATGGAATTATTGCAACGGGAGAAGATCTCTATACCGTATGGAGTAGTAACAGAAGTGATTATGGACATGATGCGTTTACCTTTACTCCATATAAAGATTCAAACGGAAAAATAATATTGGCAGACGGACAATTTTATGCATACACAGGTACAGATCTTCCTGAAGATGCAGGCGCATATACCTTAAATGAAGTTGTTTTAGGAGAGAACGATAAAAAAGTAAGGTGTACCGAGAAGATATACTTTAATTATGACGGTGAAAATAAAAAGTATTCTTCATTTAAAGTAGGAAATGATGAAACTACATCAAGTGAAGTCATTAATGCATATAACAATTATTTTGCAGATAAAACTCCTTTAAAAGCGTCAGTTAAAACTATAAAAAAGCTGGATTATCTAAAAATGACTCAGGAAGAACGTAAAAAGGCATTGACTGAATCTTATTATGCTTTTAAATATACCGAAGATAAAAGCATTAGGCCTCCGCTTAAAGATATGATCGATAGTATTCCTAAAGACAGTTCTGATAAAAAGGACACCGATAACATAGAAAAAAATAAAAATCCCGACGATGGTAAGAACACTGATGTTAAAGATATATACAGTGCATATCTTGACAAATTATCGGAATTAAATCAACAATCTTCCGTAGAACCCGCTTACGCTTTATTTGACATAAATAGAGATGGTACAGATGAATTGATTTACATATATGATATAGCAGCAGCAGCCTCAAGGTTTCATGTATATGAATATGACCCTGATGATGGATCGGTAGTATCTACAGGTGATAGTGATACTGGCTGGGATGATCTGTATTATTCAAAAACGCTCAATTGCCTTGTAAATTATTATTCTCATGGTTGTGATGTTAATGCAAATACACCCAGTGGAATAATAACCTTTCTTACAAAGTATTCCTTGTCTAATGGTAAATTAACGTCAGAGGAAATTTATAAAGGAGATGCACTTGAATTTTCTGAGAATGAATATTCATATTACAATTTTTACGAAATAACTATTGAGCAATGTAATGGCTGTACTATTGATGATTTAAAATCAAATGCCGAAAGAAATAAATTTTGATTGATACGGGTTGAAAAATATAAAGGAGGTCGGTAATATATGGACTTAAGGAATTGCACAAAACAAGAATTGTCTCAAATGCCTTATGAATATGTTCGTGAAGCATATTATCAGCACAACCCGAACGCTGTATGGATATTAGGAGTATTTTTTCGTCACGGAAAAAATGGTGCACCTCAAAACTATGAGAAAGCAAGACAGCTCCTTGAAATAGCTTACGAATATGAAGGTGCAGGATCGGGATTTATTTTGGGGAATATATATGAAGAAGGACTTGGAACAACTGTTGATCTAAAAAAAGCAGAAGATTATTATTGTGCATTTTCTGAAGAAACGCATGATCCAACCGGATACTCAGCCGCAGCTTTTTTATATCTGAAAAATGAAAACTTGCCGAATAGAGATGAAAAAATTCCGGAGTATCTAAAGAAAAGTGAGGCATTAGGCGGATGTCCATTATCAGATACGCTTATTGGTCAGTTATATATTGCAGGTACACCAGACTTTCCGAAGGATATTAATAAAGCTGTATTTTATCTTGAACGTTCAAAAAATTATAAAATACTTGGTGATTTATTTTCAGATGAAAAAAATATTGAGCCAAATTATAAATTAGCAAGCTATTATTATGAGCTCGGAATGTCGGATAATATGGATTGTTGTGCAAAATATGCATTTTTAAATTTATATTATGGTTCTATAAATGAATCGTGGACAAATGTCCCAAAAGGTATATCAGTAGCAAAAAAATATTTAAAAACCAATAATAATTATGAAAGTTCATTTTTTATTTTAAAAGCAATGTTTCTTTTTTTTGATAAAGCGAAAAATATTGAAGGTCTTGAATTGTGTACTGATTATTTATATATTATTGGTGAATGTAATAGTGATTCTGAAGATAAAAATCAATTATATTATTCAATTATTGATTCATTAAGTGATCTATATATAAATGAAAACCATACGGATAAATTAGATGGTCTTTTATCAAAGCTTTCTAAAATGACTGACGCTTATCCTCAGATTGCTGAAATCACATTTTATTTAGAAGGCTTATTATGTTATAAACACGGTATCTTTTGTTTAAATATAAATGAGATTTCAATGGCTTATGATTCTTTTGATTCAGCATATAAACTTGGGTTTGAAGATGCAAAAAAATTTTTGATCAGATTCAAAAGGGATATTTTCGGAAAATTAAAATTCAGATAGGGAAATGATAATTATGGATTATGTAGAAATGAATAAATGCGGTTCCTGTAAGTATTATACTTATGAGGGGGAATATAAGAAAGGCTATTGCAGTTGGTATAAATCTTATTACTATGCAGATGACTCGTGTAGCCATTGGGAAGAGGGAAACATATCAAGCACCGGAGGATGTTTTTTAACAACAGCTTGCTGCGAACATAAAGGCTTACCTGATGATTGCTACGAGCTAACAACATTAAGATCTTTAAGAGATCATTATATGAAACAGTCTGTTTTCGGAAATGGGTTAATAAAAATTTACTATGAAACAGCACCTGCAATTATAGAAAAGATCAACAAATTAGATAGAAAAGATGAGATTTACAATGAAATCTATAGTAAAATCGTTTATATCGTAGATCTTATTGAAACTAAAAAATACGACGATGCTGTATGTGAGTATGTACGTATGATGTTTTGGGCAGAAAAATTATGACTCGTAAAATTAATAAATAGTATACTAAAAGACATTTTCAATATAGTGACGTATCCATTAGGTCCTATTTCGGTTCTGAAAAAACAACTGTGTAAATGCGTATAACACCCAAAATAAAATCAATACTATATTTGCAGCCAAATAGGGCAACGCTGAGGAGCGACCCTATGCAAGCTGCGAGATAAAACGGTGGAAAGCAGCGGCAGCAATGTCGCTGCTTTTCGACCCTCTGAAAAAAAAGTCTGTAAAAAGTCAGTCAACTGTGGTAAAATAGAAATAACACAGGAGGCTGATTTTTTATGGAAAGAAGAAAAAGAGAACCAATGAGTGAAGGAAAAAAGAACATCATCGGAATGCTGCTCAAGGAGTATGATATCCGGTCAGCAAGGGATATAGAAGATGCTCTGAAGGATCTTCTTGGCGGCACTATACAGGAAATGCTTGAGGCAGAGCTGGATGAACACTTAGGGTACAGTTCATATGAACGCTCGGACAACTCCAATTACCGTAATGGAAAGAAAACAAAGAAGATACGTGGAAATTTAGGCGAAACCGAGATCGAAGTACCACAGGATCGAGACGGAACATTCGAGCCTAAGGTCGTAAAAAAGCGTCAAAAGGATATTTCAGGTATCGAACAGAAGATAATATCGCTGTACGCAAAGGGCATGACAACACGCCAGATAAGCGATACCATCGAAGATATTTACGGATTTGAGGTCAGCGATGGTATGGTATCCGATATCACAGACCGTCTCCTTCCGCAGATAGAGGACTGGCAGAAACGTCCGCTTGATGAGGTTTATCCCATTGTATTTATTGATGCTGTACATCTTTCTGTACGAGAAAACGGACAGATAAAAAGCTTGCAGCGTATGTTGTTCTTGCTATCAGTCTTACAGGACATAAGCAGGTATTGTCCATACATATCGGTGAAAACGAGAGTGCAAAGTACTGGCTTGGCGTTCTGAACGAGCTAAAAAATCGTGGCGTAAAGGACGTCCTCGTGATATGTGCCGATGGTCTTTCGGGTATGAAAGGAGCCGTAACAGCGGATACCGCCGTCTGAACAAACAGAGAAGCGTATTTCCGAGCGATACGGCGCTGTTGAAGGCTCTGTATCTTGCAACTCATAAAATAGCGAAAAAATGGACTATGCCACTGAGAAACTGGTGCAGAGTTCTTGGTGAGCTTGAAATCATGTATCCCGACAGGCTTGGCTGAGCGAGCCGCTGAAAATCAGCCTGATTCCATTGCGCTGTGCTCCACTCCATCAGGCTGATTTTCAAAAAGAACCTTGACAAATTACAGTACCCATTGTATACTGTAAAAAATTAGAGTGGCAAATTTTATGCCACTCCCAACTAATGTTTTTATCACAGTTGATTAATTTACAGAGATTTTTTCGCAGAGCCAGCTTCGCTCACAAACGGTAAAAAATGCGTGTCTGCACTATCCGTCCGGTTTCCGTTTTACTTTATGCACAACCTATCCGTCAATCTCAAAAACGCAAGCAGAAAATATAATAAAAACGCACCAATTTCAAAACGGAGTTGAATTTTTTTGCTGTAGCATAAAAACACAACCGCTGTATTTCATAATAATTAAGAACACTGCTTATCATCCAAAGATCCTATGTAATACCTCTACTACATCATCATTTTTAAGTCCATAGCTTTTCAAGGAATTGCTGTCAAATGGGTCTTGCCCCAACAAGTCAATAAAAGTATCAATATCTAATTTAACTTTTGCGGGTAATTCAGATACGCTTTCAAGCATTAGCTCAGCTGTTATTCGTAAAATGTCCTTTTTGTGCTTCTTTATATCGCTCGAATCAACAGCTTCGCCTTTCTCTTTCATTTGTTTCAAGTCAAGATATGCCTTTGCCTTGAACAGAATAAGATATTCAGGGCGAAGAACAGACAGGCCGTTTCTTACAACTTTTCCTTCCAGCAAAGCTTTATAATACTCATCATCAAGCAGAATTGCTGACAGACTTGAAACAGAATCATCTATGTGTATTGGTGTGATCCCTGTCATTTTACGAAGTTCAAAATTATTCCTACAAAACAGTTCTATCATTTTAGGATAGGTATCATCTTCAGGTTTATCAAATCTGTAAAACTGCGGCTTTTGTACACTTGTTGTCTTATTTCGGTATCTCCCGTTCTGAATAAATTTCCAGAATCTTTCTCCAAATTCAGGCGTAAGAGCCTCGACTATCAAAACCATATCCAGATCCCTTGTTGCTCTGAAAGTTGCGTCATTGCTTTCAAATATAATATCACAGGCTGCACCGCCTATAAGCACATATTGTTCTTCGTAGTCGGCAAAATAGTTTCTGAAAGTATCTAATCCTTTTACCACACATATTCCTCCAACATCTCGTTTATAGATTTCATTACTCTTTCGTCCTGCAATTCTTCATCGGTCAATGACAGGGATGCGCTTAGTGGGTCTTGTATCGGCTTATGGTTATAGTCAATGAAATAGCCCACTTCAAGAACTGCACAGCCAATAGCTTCTCCTTTTCGAACTTGCTTCAGCTTTTTTACCCCTGTGTCAGATAACTCTTTTTTTGTCACCGCATAGGTAGTGTAAGCATTATCAGAGAGCAATGAATACTCGCACAGAGCAGTGATTCCTGCCTTTTTGTCTAAATATATATCATTCGGAAACTCGTATCTTCTAATAACAGGGCTTCTAAGAATGTGCTGAAGCTGTTCCCACAGCTGCTTTATATCAGACGGAACGGTAACAGCTCTTGCTTTGCCCTTTGTATCAAGGATATTGACATTCAGATATTCTATTTCATCAAAGCACCTGCTCGCAGACGTTTTGGATACGCCCAGCTTTGTGGCAGCTTCTGATACTGTTACCTTGTTCCACCTTTCATAGATTGCCATAAGTATTAGCTTTTGCGTCAAGTACGAAATAATATCAACAGGTGCAATATCACGTTCACCTGAATTAGACAGCAGGCAGCCTATAAACGGCAAATAAACCTGCTTGCCTTTCAGTACAAATGGGATGCCGTCCTCGACAAGTTTTTCCTTGATATAAGGGGTGGTCGATTTAAGAAATATTGCACAGTTAAGTCCTGAAATATTCTGAACTTTAGCTCTGTCCTTTCGGAGCGCAATAAGACCAACATCGCCTTTTGGTTGAATTGCAAGCCAGTCTATTCCGTTGATTTCAACATCAAATAGATCGTATCTCCCTTTGAAAGCAAGCGGCAATCGGTCGTATAGGTCATTATTCTCTTTTATTTTAACGTTTTGTCTTAACGTTTTTTTTAGGTATTCTCTCATATGCTCACCTTTTAAATCTATAACGTAATTTAAGTTACAGATTTAAAATAACACATTCTTATCAAAATGTCAAGCTGTTTATAGTTTTTGCTTTTAATTTATTTTATGTACAGCCTGTCCGCAATTCTCAGCAGACACATACAGCATTCCAGTTCGTAGTTCAACGTTGTCTGTAACGGGTCGCCCTCACGGATACGCATGGTGCGTCTTATTTCTTTAGGTATGACAACTCTGCCGAGATCGTCGATCCTGCGGACAATTCCTGTTGCTTTCATATTTATGACCTCCGTTGTTTTTTCAAAATTGCAGTAATATTATTTGCAGAGGTGGGGAATTTATGCAGGAAAAAAAGCGAGCTGTGGTGGCTCGCTTTTTTGTTACATTTTATCAAGAAGGTCTTTTTTCTTTGCGTCGAACTCGTCCTGAGTTATAAGACCGCTGTCCAAAAGTTCTTTGAGGTCTTTTATTTTCTGTGCGGCTGACTTTTCAGGCTGTGCTTTCTGAACTGAATTTCCTGATATTGCTGAAACTAAGTTTTGGTCTACGTTCTTTAATGATTGGTTATATTTCTCGATTTCAGCCAACGTTGCATTTACAAATTCATCAGCGTTCTGTACCCAAGGAAATTTTATCAGACCAGAAGCTGAACGAATAGCAACAGTTTTGCCACCATCCATTTTGTTGATAAGGTTCTCAGTTACCATTATATTGTCTATTTTATCCATTGGAAGCTGTAGTTGTGCAGTTGAAAAGATTTTCTTACGCTGACCAGATAAGCCTTTATCAGTCAATACAAGTGAACAGCGATTAACTATGTATATTTTTGAAATATACAAAAGCGCAGGTAAAACAAATACTACAAAATCAAGTGGTAGTACGAAAAAATAATAATAGTCATGGTAATATGTGCCATAAAATTTTTCTGCGTCACCAACATGTATAAACCATCTGGTGACTTCGTCCGGACTATCAGAGACAGCCCCCATAAGATAAACGATAAAGGTGATAACATACCAAATGCCAAGAATTATTTTTGATACTCCAGCAAGTGATATATCTGCTTGTTTTATAGTTTTAGATGTTGTTGTCATATGTATTCCTCCATAATCTACGCTGTTTTGTCAGCTTTTTTAAATACAACTTTTTTTTCGTAAAATGTTTTTGTTTCCTTTTCAACCACGATGTAGTAGCCGTTATTATGTGCAAAGGTCGAAAGGGCAGATCTGTTTCTTGTGTATGAGTCATTTTTAGGCAGGTCTGCACCGGTCAGTTCTTTGTACTTAGCTTCGTCCACGGTCAATTCTTCATTGTTCTCAAGAAGTTCCTTGAGTTTTTCAAACTTTGGTTTCTTCATATTTTTCTCCCTTTTATTTTATATTTAGAGATATTCTCTTATCTCTATGTTCTCATTATACCACATTATTTCCACGATTTGTTAAGCTGGCTGCTTAGGATAACGATTACATTTTGTAAACAAAGTGTAAATTTTGCGGGTGTAAACGTTGATAGGGGGCGTTTTTGAAATAAGGAGTGGGGAGCGAGGGGCGTTATTTCAAAAAGTCGGGAGTTTTTGAAATAAGGGGGATGTATTGAAAAAAATATCGCCGCAGGTCACTTGTGGGGTTTTGATGCGTTTCTGCTTGATCTACTCGACTAAAATTACAAGCCCACAAATCGCCCCACGTTCGCTGATTTGGGTTGACAGTAAACATTGATTTAACTTTTTACTGTCACACTCTGCGAATTAAGATTTTACAAGGTTTTTCAGACTTTTTGAATCAGCTTGTTGACAGTAACTTCGCTAGTGTTTTTACTGTCACTACTGTCACGCTCACGGTCGTAATGAAGAATTATCAGCCTACCGTTTCTAGTTCGCTTGTACTGAAAATCTATCCCATACTTTCTGAGAGTGTAGCCGTTCTGAACTAAATCTCTTGTAACTCTATTCGGATAGAATGGTTCTTGCGTGACTTCTTTTAGTTCACTTACAAGTTCTGACGCCGTACCTGAAAAATCAATTTTCTTTTTGATGTAAACATACAATGCCGCAAGAAAAATGTTGTCCTTACTTTTTGGAGCGGTCGGCTCATCGGTAACGACCCACTTTTTCAAATCACTATCGAACTGCAAATTAATTTCTGCGTTTTCAATATCACGTCCTACACAATAAAGTTTTGCATTACG
>NZ_QTXU01000003.1:98858-184572 GCF_003461785.1 Ruminococcus sp. AM43-6 | reverse complement strand
AACAACAAGATCGGCAAAGAGGAGATAAAAAGCAGTATGAAACAGGTGGGACTTGATCCTGACCTAAAGCGTCACGTCCGCAAATACAGTCTAGGTATGCGGCAGCGTTTGGGACTTGCACAGGCTATCATGGAAAACCCAAAGATACTCGTTCTCGACGAGCCGTTTAACGGTCTTGACAAGGACGGAGTAAAGGAAATGCGTGAGTACCTGCTCAGCTACAAAGAGCAGGGTAAGACTATCCTTATCTGCTCTCATTCGGCGGAGGACATCTCCGTGCTGTGCGATACTGTGCATGAAATGGATAAGGGAGTGATAAGTGAGATCAAGGGGTAAGCTGATCAAAAAAACATCATCTGCGTCAATGCGAGGCTTTGCCGTTGGCTAAGAATGGGACATTGGAAAATAAACCGGATAACATTTTCAAATAAGTTTTGATATATAACGCAAAAAGACAGATACCTCAGTCAAATGAAGTATCTGTCTTTCTTATTTCTTAGTTATAGCCTGCTGTATAGGTCTTTCATAATATTTGTTGAAAAGCTTCTATATTAGTACCGACCGAAGCCGTCCGCCATATTTTTTATATTGTATTAAAGCTGTGTATCAACAAAAATTGTATAGATAGCCTTCATTGCAGATTCAAAATCAGCCTCGTTTACACCGATGATGATGTTAAGCTCGCTAGAGCCCTGATCTATCATCTTTACGTTTACATGAGCGTGTGCAAGGGCTGAGAATATTCTGCCTGCTGTACCTCTGTTTGACTTCATTGCACGTCCCACAACTGCAATAAGCGCAAGGTCTGTTTCAATATCAATTGTATCAGGGTGACAGTTTCTGTGCAGACCTGACATTATCTCCTGCTCCTTTGGAGCAAACTCTGCCTGATGAACAACGACAGACATTGTGTCGATACCTGATGGCATATGCTCAAAGCAGATACCATTCTTCTCGAATACTTCAAGCACTCTTCTGCCGAAACCAAGCTCTGCGTTCATCATATCCTTTTCGATATTAACTACAGTAAAGCCCTTCTTTCCTGCTATACCTGTGATCGTGAATGCAGGCTTCTGAGATGTGGACTCAACGATCATTGTACCCATATCCTCAGGCTTGTTTGTGTTCTTGATGTTTATTGGGATACCTGCTTTTCTTACAGGGAAAATAGCGTCCTCATGAAGTACGCCTGCACCCATGTAAGAAAGCTCTCTCAGTTCCTTATATGTTATGGTAGTGATAGGCTGTGGGTTGTCGATAATTCTAGGGTCGCATACCAGGAAGCCTGATACGTCTGTCCAGTTCTCATAAAGATCAGCGTTTACTGCTGCGGCAACGATAGAACCTGTTACGTCAGAACCGCCTCTTGAAAATGTCTTGATAGTATCGTTTGGCATTGAGCCGTAGAAACCAGGTATTACCGCATTGTCAAGTGTAGCAAGTCTTTGAGGAAGCACCTCGTTTGTTCTTGCAGAATCAAACTGACCCTGATCGTTAAAATAGATAACATCGGCAGCGTCAACAAAGTTATATCCAAGATATTTAGCAAGAACGATACCGTTAAGATACTCGCCACGAGAAGCCGCATAGTCACGTCCTGCCTTGCCGATAAAGCAAGCCTTGATAGTTTCAAACTCCTTTTCAAGAGAAAGGTCAAGACCCAGATCATTGATTATGCCGTAATATCTTTCCTTGATAGCGTCGAACTCGCTGCTGAAATCCTTGCCCTTTGCAGCAAGATCATAGCAGCCGTAAAGCATATCAGTTACCTTTGTATCGTTTGAAAATCTTTTACCAGGAGCAGACGGCACAACAAATCTTCTTGAGCTTTCCGCTGTGATTATCTCCTTTACCTTTTTGAACTGCTCAGCACTTGCAAGAGAGCTTCCGCCGAATTTTACAACCTTTGTCATTTCACAAACCCCTTATAAACTATAGAATTATTCCTGTCTGCGTACTTTTCCCACGCTGACGTTACAATAAATAGTATACCGAATTTGCGTGATTAAGTCAATGTATAAATGGACTAATTTTTATAGTTTTTTCGATGTATGTTTGTGAAATACGCTTGTATTTGTATGGTGGACAACTCATACTTATCTGTCTGCCTATTATCTGTAATGTTCGTCTATACACTTATCATGTTTTCGTGAAAGAAAACCCCAGCGTTCTTCAACACAAAATGCAGCAGATAAAACAAGCGGCAAAGAAAGCAGCACAGCCGCAATAATAAGAATAGCCATATTACTTACGTTCACAAGAACGCCTCCCGTCTCGGTTTTGTTATGACTACATTATAGCGTTCCTTACTTAAACAGACCTTAACGCAAAGTGAAAACTATGTGAAAAAAAGCCCCGACCGAAGTCAGGGCTTTTTTTCATCAGACTGCTTAAACCGTCACAGCCTGAGTATTATTCTTTTTAAGCACCTCAATAAAATCTTTTTCAGGAACAGGCTTTGAGAAGTAGTATCCCTGAATGAAATCACAGCCCATGCCAAGAAGCGTGTCGAGCTGATGCTTGTCCTCGATACCCTCGGCAACTATCTGCATATTGAGCTTCTTTATCATCGCCACTGTACTCTCAATGGCGATATGCGCCTTTTCGCTCTTGAAACATTCCCAGACTATTTCCTTTTCAAGCTTGATAAACCTGAAAGGCAGGCTGAGAAGATATGTCATATTTGAATATCCCGTACCATAATCGTCAAGTGCAAACTTCACACCATAGTCGGAAAGGGTCTTGATGTTTTTCTCCATAATGTGCGGAGTATACACCGCCGCAGTTTCCGTTACTTCAAGACAAATAGACGATGGGTCTACCTTGTATCTGTCCATAATGCTGAGAAGCTGCTCTACAAGGTCAGATTGCATACACTGGACTACCGATAGGTTTACCTGCACATATTCGATACCAAGTGAAGTTCCCACGCCTTTCTTTATAAATCGGCAGGCTTCCTCGAAAACATATTTGCCTATTTTGAGTATCTTGCCGTTTTCCTCAGCTATAGGAATAAATTCCTGTGGAGGGATAAAACCAAGCTTTTCATCCTTAAGCCTAACAAGGGCTTCACAGGAAACTATCTTGTTTCTTGAACTTGAATATATCGGCTGATAGTATACCTCAAAGCCACGATTATCCAGAGCCTTGTCTATAGCATTCTCTACCTCGCTTCGACGTTTGCTGTCATAAAAGTTTATGTCAGTTGCATGAAGAAGTCTTTCGGTTTCAGGTTCACGATGCTTGAACTGCTCGATAAAGTCCACCAGCATATCTGCATTGTCAACGTCCTCAGGGCAGTCGATACGCATAAAGCAGGCTGTTATCAAAGTATCAACAGTACCTATATTCCAGTTTTCAGACAGCTTTTTCCTTATTGCACGATACGTTTCCCCCACCTTTTCAGAATCCTTCGGAAACATAAGAGCAAAGCATTCGTCCTCCAAATAAAATCCATCGCCCAGATTAACAAAGTTATAAAGATAGTCGGAAAAGCTTCTTAACAGAGAGTTGGAAAAACGTCCGCCAAAGGTTTTCATAAACATTTTGAAATCCGGTATCCTTATGAGCAATAATGTAAAATCAGAAGCTGAGGCATATTTTATGGAACACCTATTGACAAAGCTGCTCCAGTTGAGCATTTTCGTTCCTTGGTCTATCATATCGTCCTGACTTTGCAAAGTGAACATTATTAGAAGCATACATACAGATGCCGCAAAGCACTCCACAAGAAGGAGTTTATTGATCATCTGAACAATTACCGCCACTACAGTCATTGAGATAAAGGCTGTTATAGAAGTGACCACCTGTCTTGATAGCATACTTCTATTACCCATTGCGTAAACGATGCCAAATATAAGATAATAAATCGCCACAATGTATGTAAATGGCTGAAGAGTGCCACGATGATAACCACCTTGACTATCCACATAGATGATAAAATGTGTTGCAGGCGTCGTAATCACGAGCAAAAGGTCAACGATCATCGGTGTATATAAAAAGCTTTTGAAAAGAGCAGACATCTCTTTATAGCCGTCCGTCAGGAAAAGTATATATATCACAAATAGAAACGGAATAAGATTATGTGTAAAATAATAAGCCGTATGGAAGAAGATTTTAAGCCCTATGCCCCATTCGCCGGTAGAAAACACACTTAAAATATCCAACACAGTTGACAAAGCCGAGTCGCCCACGAGAATGCCAAAGACCTTATTCTTATTGCACGGAATACGCTTTTTGAAATAGAATACAACTCCTGTGATAGCATATATCACAAGGGCACATATATCATAATGGATAATATAACCCACAACGCAGACCTCCCCGTATTGTTATGATAATATTTTAACATAACTCTGTTATGGCTTCAACCGATTTAACAAAAAGTTATAATATTTTTGGTTGTGTGCATAACTTACATATATAAATAAAAGTCCGAATTTATGGGTTTTGTCAATTATTATCTGTTAGTGGTAACGTTCATTCGTGCGGTTTACAGATCAGATACCATTAACTTTTTAACATTATCCAAAAGCTTCACCCGAAAATGAAAAGTTAGAAAAACGATGATAATTTAACTTGCGGCAAAAGATTATATATAGTTTTAAATAATTTTTAAATTTGTCGTTTTGACTTGACTAATAAACAATATAGAGTTATACTGAAATCACGGTAAAGATCCTGTCAGAGGACTTGTTATATGCTCGTATGTTGGCAGAGTTTCTGTATATGCCGAAATAATTAGTTCTTACTAATATCTAAAAACAAAACAGGAGGTAATAATTATGTTAAAATGTTTTAAAGACGAAAAATTCTGGTGTGCAGTAGGCGGAGCAGCCGCAGTTATTCTAGGCAAGAAGGTCGTAAAGGCTAAAAAGACAAGAGAGCTTGCCGTTACAGGTCTTGCAAAGGGAATGAAGCTCAAGAGCGACGCTCAGTCAGCATTGAGAAGCATGAAGGACGAAGCATCTGACATCTGCTATGACGCTAAGGTCGAGGCAGGGATAGATGACGAGGAAGAAGTAACTGAATAATGAAAGCTCAGATCGTTTATGACAAGCCCTGCCGCATACGTTTTCGCTGTGGCAGCAACGCTTTCACAAAAGAACTTGAACGGTCGATACATAAGCTTGTTATGTCAAACCCGTGGGCGATCGCCTGCGAGGCTCACTATGAGAACGGCGGAATACTTATACGCTATAAAGAGGGTCACAGAGCCGAAGCTGTCGAACTTGTAAGAAAGCTCAGAGGAAGCGACCTAGCACCTGTCAGCGACAATCAGTATGACACCGAGGAGATAGACAGAACATTCAAATCTGACCTTGCAAAGCTTGTGATGCAAAGATATATAAGAAAAGCTATTCTGCCTGCACCTATAGGCGCAGCACTTATCGTGTACAGCGGACTTAAATACATAGCAAAGGGCGTAAGCGCACTGTTTGACGGCAAGCTTACAGTTGAGGTGCTTGACGGAGCGTCAATAAGCGCTTGTCTTATCCAGAAAAATTACAATACTGCTGGCACTGTCATGTTCTTGCTTTCTGTATCAGGCTTGCTGGAGGATTACACAAGAGCGAGAACAAGAGCCGCTCTTACCGACAGCTTGGCGATAAAGGCAGATCAGGTATGGCTGGCAGGCAAGGACGCTGATACTCTTATACCAATGTCACAGCTTCAGGTGGACGATTGCATAAGAGTTCGCACAGGAAGCGTTATTCCTGTTGACGGTCAGATAACCGAGGGCGAAGCTTACATAAATGAAGCTTCCATGACAGGCGAGCCTCTTGCGGTCATGAAGAGCGCAGGAGCAAGCGTATTTGCGGGAACAGTTGTCGAGGAAGGCTCAGTTGTGATAAAAGTTCGCAAGCTTTCTTCCGACACAAAGATAAGCAAGATAATCGAGCTTATCGACAACTCAGAAAACCTTAAAGCAGGGGTGCAGAGCAAAGCGGAGCGTCTTGCGGACTCTATCGTGCCGTACAGCTTTCTTGCCTTTGGTCTTACACTGCTGTTTACTAGAAATGTCACAAAAGCAGTTTCCGTTCTTATGGTGGACTATTCCTGCGCTATCAAGCTTTCAACGCCTATAGCCGTTATATCCGCTATTAAAGAAGCCGCTGATGATGACGTTACGGTAAAGGGCGGAAAATATCTTGAAGAATACGCACTTGCCGATTCTATCGTTTTTGACAAGACCGGCACTCTTACAAACGCTGAGCCTGTGCTTGAAAAGGTAATAGCCCTTGGGGATTACTCCGAGGCGGAAACGCTGAAAATTGCGGCTTGCCTTGAAGAGCACTTCCCTCACAGCGTAGCGAGAGCTATAGTAAAGGGTGCGGCCGATAGAGATATCGACCATGCCGAGGAACACGCCGAAGTGCAGTATATAGTTGCCCACGGAATTTCAACAACGCTTCACGGCAAACGTGCTATCATAGGAAGCAGGCATTTTGTCTGCGAGGACGAAGGCATAGAGATAACAGACGAACAGCAGGCTGAGATCGACGAAAAGTCGGGAGCTTGCTCCGTGGTTTATCTTGCTGTAGGCAACAAGCTCACAGGTGCGCTTTGCATAAGCGACCCGCCTAGACCTGAAGCTGAGGAAGCCGTTAAACAGCTCAAAGAAGCAGGCATAACAAATATCATTATGCTCACAGGTGACAGCGCAAAGGCTGCCGAGATAACTGCACAGAAGCTTGGCATATCAGATTTCAGGGCGCAGGTTCTTCCTGAGGACAAGCACGGATATGTTCAACAGCTCAAAGAGCATGGACACAGAGTAATAATGGTAGGCGACGGAATAAACGACGCTCCAGCCCTTGCGGCGGCGAACGTTTCTGTTGCAATGAGCGATGCTTCCGATATAGCAAAGGAAACTGCCGATATCACAGTTCGTGGTGCAGACCTTACACAGCTTGCGGCTATAAGACAGCTTAGCGAAAAGCTAATACACCGAATAAACAGTAACTACAGATTTATACTGCTGTTCAATTCAGTGCTTCTGCTGTCAGGAGCTTTCGGGCTTTTACAGCCGTCAGCCTCAGCGCTTCTGCACAACGCTTCAACAATGGCGATCTGTGCAAAGAGCATGACTCCTTTAGAGGATAAAAAGCGCAAAAAGAAAAACAAGTAAACAAAATATAAAGAGCGAATGATCGTAACGTCATTCGCTCTTTTTGCATCTTGATAAATGTAACGCTTTTTTCTTAAATTACCTAGCAGGTGTACAGTAGCAAATAGAATAAACTGTGATATCACCGTTTTTTGCCGCAGCATGAAGCTGATCCAGCTTATCAAAACCTGCACCAAGCTCCTTTACACAGTCTGCATATGTAAACTTAGCATAGTAATGATCATTCGCTCTGCCTGTTTCGCTAGGCTGAACTCTTGCCCAGCTTGCTCCTCCTGACCAGCTCTGGAGAATAAGCTCAAGCTCGTTCTCTGCACCAGAATACTCAACATAGAAATAGCCATTTGAAGAAAGATACGAAACATCAAAACTACCATAATTTTTTGAAGTCATAACTGAAACTGCCTGACCCCATGAGCCACATGATTTTGCGCCCCAGAAAATAGATACATATGGATCCTGCTCCGGCTTATCAGGGTCAACAGGATCTACCGGATCAACCGGCTCTGTTGACTTCTCGACAATATACTTAACACTAAGAACTTCGATATCTCCGTTAGCCGCACCAACATGGAAGCGGTCTACTTTAGAGAAATCTGTTGTTCCGAACGCCGCCGCAACATCGTCGTAGCTGTACTTTGCGTATACAATGCCGTCATTTTCTGTTACCTCAGTTGGTGAATTTCTCGCCCAGTCTGCACCCCCTGACCAACTCTGGAGAATGATCTCCGCCTTGTCTGTGCCGCCCTTGAACTGAACTTCAAAATATCCGTCCTTTTCGATAACTGAGCTGTCAAAGCTGCCGCCTTCCTTAGTTGTGGAAAGTGTGATAGCCTGACCCCAGCCTGATGTCTTTGCCGAGCCTGTGAAGATAACAGTTTCCTTTTTGTCACTTACCTCACCAGTTGCAGGGATAACCTCTGTCTTTATCACCTTGCCGCAAGTTGTACACCCAGTGTGCTTTGAGCCATTTTCTGTCGCAGTAGCCGCCTTGTCGATTATCCATGCGCTTTCGCTGTGACCTGTCGCAGGGATAGTTTCAGTGTACTTTTCACCGCATGAGCAAGTGTATACCTTTTCGCCGTCAGATTCGCAAGTTGCAGCCTTTGTTGATGTGAGGGTATAGCTGTGCCTGTGACCGATAGGGTCGGTGTAATCGTCCTTCTTTGTTTCGCCGCAGGAAGCGCAGATGTAGATAGTATAGCCCTTTTCGTTCTCTGTAGGAGCAACTGTCTCGCCCTTTACCCAGCTGTGACCCTTTGCAGGGATAGTTTCAGTGTACTTGTCTCCGCAAGTACAAGTGTAAATTCTCTCGCCATCTGTTGTGCAAGTAGCTCCTTTTGTTACCTTTGCGGTGTAGCTGTGAGTGTGTGATGACTTAACATTCTTGACAGTGAGTGCAAATGTATCTGTGCTTCCGTCTGAGAATGTGTAAGTAAGTGTGTAATTACCATTTGTAAGCGTCTTGAGCCAGCTTTCGTTGAGCATTATCTGACTTCCGTTTGTAGAATAATCTAAGCCGCCTGTAAGCTTCTTGCCGTTTACTATGATAGACTCAACGCTCTTTCCATAAAGCACAAGGTCTGTTCTCACACCGCTTGGAGCATCAGCGTCAAATATGCCTGACTTTGTGGAAAGGTGTGGCTTCTCGGTCTGTCCGTCCTCGTAGAAATTAACATCGTCTATGTAAACTGTACCTGTCTTTTGAGCAGTATCTCCGCCCATATAGAACGAGAACTGGTTAAGCTTTGATGTATCAAGATTTCCGCCCGACTGCCAGCTTGGCGCTTTAAAGTCAGCGAATGGTATCTTGATAGTTTTTCCGCCTGCGAAATCAAGTGCTATCTGTGCTTCAAAATAATTGTCGTTTGCATCTCTAAGCTGAACAGTAAGGCTGTTGCCTGTGCCGTCCCCCTCTACCCAAAGCTCAACGCCTGCAAATGATGAAGCATTTCTTACTGCAATAGGGTGGTTTACTCCGCAGTAGCCGTTTGGCGAGCCGATATCATATCCGAAAGCAAGTGCCTTTGAACCGTTCTTTGCAGCAAGAGAAAGTGAAACTTCATTGCCGCTTGTGTTTCTTGAATAAGACGACCAAAGTGCCTTATCATTTGAATAGCTCTCAAATGTGTCAAGCTCATCAAGGCCTGTGGTGTCGGAAACATTTATTGTAAGCTCCCTATCCTCGCCCTCATAGAAATCGAACTTAAGCGTCACAATGCCTGCTGAAAGCGTCTTGAGATATGCACTTTTAAGGGTCACAGTGTCGCCCGAAGTAGTGTAATCTGAACCCTCTTCGAGTGCTTTTCCATCAGCAACAATGCCTCTGAACTCGCTTGTCTTGCGATCCATGGTGATATCAACATCACTGCACTTCTTAGGGTTTACGTCAACAGAGATTATCTCAGGTGAGATAATCGGCTTAGGGATAGAGCTGTCGCTCACCGTCAGATTGAACTTAGGCTGATTGCCGCCTGTTGTGAGTATCCTGCACGAATACTTTGCAAGCTCCTGCCTTTTAAGATAAGAAGCCTTGATAGTAACAGCGTTGCCACTTATGGTGTAATCGTCTGACGAGAGTTTCTTTCCGCCGACCTCAACACCGCTTATGCTGCCCTCTTTCATAGAAACATTCACCACAACGTTACCTGACTTGCTTCTGTCAAAACTGTATGTAGACTTGTCAGTGGTGTTTACAATGTTCTTCTTTTCCATTTTTGCAGCACCGTTCATCATAAGAGTTCTTGTGCTGTCCGTCTTTTCGATACCCTCAGGGCCGTAAACGGTGTAGCCGTCATAGTCCTGATAAAGAGTGCCGTCATCAAGATAGGAAGCTATCATCCAGTAGTTGAAGCCCTGATATTCGACACCCTCATAGTAATCCCCTGTTACAATATCCAGCCAATCGGAATAAGCGGCGTCACGCTTTGTTTTGTCTGTAAGACCGAATTCCTCAAAGATAATAGGCTTGTCAGCGGAAGATGTGGTCTGGGCATGGCGCTTTATCCATTCGAGGTCATCATCGCCAAGGTCAAAGCCCCACTGATCAACGTACATATGAGGTGTGCCAAAGTCTACAGTGTCGATAGTCATAAGCTTGTCAAAGTCAACACCGTAGTAGCCTGAATATGCGGAAGACGGAAGATCTTGCCTTGCAGCTTCCTGATAGCCAAGGTTATAAAAGCCCTCGTCGCCAACAGATACCATGTGATAAGGGTCGATAGACTTTACATATGCTGACATTTCCTTTGCCCAGTTATAAAGAATATCGTCCTTGCAGAACTCGTCAACAGTACATCTCGGCTCGTTTGAAAGCTCCCAAGAAAAAACAGCTTCAGAATCCATAAGCTTCTCGCCTGTGTAGTAGTTGGTGTGATTTAACAAAGTCTTGATATAATCCTTATACCACCCCTTGATAGTTTCATTAGTGTAAAAATCGCAGGTGTCCTTTTCGTCCACTTTGCTATTGCCAACGCTCTTGCCCTGTGACATCTGATACCACTTTACATACTGACCCATTCCGCCGAACGCTTCCCAATAGTTCGTGAAAGTGATAACAAGCTTCATATCATGTTCTTCAGCCTGCTTGATAATATAATCAAGATGTCTCAGGCCGTCCTCGCCCTCATTCACAATAGGCTTGCCAGCCTCATCGTCACAATACTGGAAGTAAACTCCGTCCTTTTCGCCCGTTCCGTCATTATTGCCCTCAAAGGTCTCATGACCAGACTGCGAGTCGATCTCGCCTGTTTTCTTACCAACGTCAAGATTTCCCCAAATTCTTATTACTTTAAGCCCCATTTTTGAAGCGTCATCGAAAACATTCTTTACCTCACTCTTTGACTTATAGGTGAGATAATAGCAGTTCGTGCCGCCGTAATAGTAAGGGCTTCCGTCACACATAAACTTTGAGCCGTCAGCATAAACAAATCCCTCTGGGTGTGTCGCCGCATACTCCGCATATGCGCTGATATCTGCGAAAGGCACAATGCTAACAGCCATTGCAGCAGCCGCCAGAGCCGCAGAAAATCTTCTCATTACTCCTGTCATAACCATACTCCTTTTTTCATCACTTTAGCTAATTTTGATTAATTTAGCTTACATAATTATTGCGTTTTTACTTTATCACAAACTTAATTTAATGTCAATCTCTTAAAACGATTAAGCAAGCAAGTTTTTAAAAATCAATGTTTTTGACAAATAAAGAAGCACAAACTTAGTGAATTATGCTATAAGTAATCATCATTTTATATTATTTTTATCTTTCATCGCCAAAGAAAACAATAGTTAAAAAACGTTTACATTTCATATTAACATCAAACGTTTAAGATAAACAAATTAACAAATGCAATTTACACACAAAACAAAGCCGGGCATATCATTTCAAAATGATATGCCCGGCTATACAAAAAGATATTCAATACACCTACTATGCATAAAGATGATCCCTATGTAAACATAAAAAACACCTATCCAAGTGCCACATCAAGTATCATCATAAGCACAAAGCCCAGCGCAAAAACTATAGTTCCAATATTGGAGTGTGGCTTTTCCGACATTTCAGGTATAAGCTCCTCCACCACGACATAAATCATAGCACCTGCCGCAAAGCTTAGAAGATACGGCAAAACAGGGATTATAAACTGTGCCAATAGTATCGTCAGCACAGCCCCAACAGGCTCGACAACTCCCGATAAAACGCCGTAAACAAAGGCTTTTCCCTTTCCCATACCCTCCGAACGCAGTGGCATGGATATTATCGCACCCTCTGGAAAGTTCTGTATTGCGATACCGAGGGATAATGCCAACGCACCAGCGGCGCTTATAGCATAATGGTCAGCCGCCCAGCCTGCATATACAACGCCAACAGCCATTCCTTCGGGGATATTGTGAAGCGTCACCGCAAGCACAAGCATCGTTGTGCGCTGAAAACTGCTTTTTGCACCCTCCGGTTCAATGGCATTCATGTGAAGATGCGGTATAACTCTGTCCAGTATCAGAAGAAAGAATATGCCAAGAAGAAAACCCACCGCCGCAGGAACAAACCTCAGTCTACCCATTTTCGCTGATTGCTCCATAGAGGGTATTAGCAAGCTCCACACGCCTGCCGCCACCATTACTCCTGCCGCAAAGCCTGTCAAGGCTCGCTGGACAAGATAATGCAGATTTTTCTTCATGAAAAGCACACACGCCGCACCAAGAGATGTACCCAAAAACGGTATCAGAATGCCTTTAAAAATAGTCATGCTCATTGTTCTTCACTGATATGCTTCTTCAATGCCGCAAAGCTCTCGTCAGACAAAACGTGTTCTATCTTGCAGGCGTCATGTTCAGATATTTTTCTGTCAACACCAAGACTTACAAGCCACTCTGTCAATACAAGGTGCTTTTCGTAGATCTTTTCCGCAACATATCTGCCGTCGTCAGTGAGAGTAATGAAGCCGTTTTCGTCCATTGTGATGAACTTTCCCTCACGAAGTATCTTCATAGCGTTTGATACGCTGGGTTTTGTAACATTCAGTTCCCTTGCAACATCAATGCTCCTCACCTCGCCGTTTTGCTTGTTCCATAAAACGAGTATCGTCTCCAGATAGTCCTCCCCAGACGTGTGAATGTTTCCCATTTGTATGCCCCTTTCTTTGTTAGCTATAGCTAACTTGCACCTATAAAATTACTGCACGCCACGAAGCTAAGACTATCAAAACAAAATGCCTTTTCACAAAAAGCTTTTTGCAAACTTAGCCGCACCCTTCTCGTGCAGTATCAAAAGCATAGAATACCGGTTAATGTGTACTAACTGGTATTTATTATATCACAGAAAATATGTTTTGTCAAGCAAACAAAAAAGCCGTGACAGACTTTTTTCATCTGCCACGGCTTTGTGCATAGCTATTTACTTGAATTTTGCAAAAAATCCTTTTTTCTCATAAGGCTCTCTTTCAGCGGAAATAAAAGTGTAGCCTGTTTTCTCAACTGCTTCTTTAAGCTTTTCATCAGGGATATCTTCATCAACTATAGCCACAGTTTCGCCCTTTGCATGGGAAGAGCTTACCTTTTTCACCTTGAAATTCTGCCTGAAAGTGTCATTCATATGCGATTCACACATTCCGCACATCATTCCGTCTATTTTTACTGTTATCTTTTCCATTTCTGACCCTCCAATGCTTAATAGGTTAGAACTTGCTAACCACGCTTATTGTAACACAGCCTATAGCTTTTTTCAAGTCAATAATGTAAATTTTAATCTGCCGTTTGTCTGTTGTTCTCCGCAAGAAGAAAATTCTTCACTTCCCAAAGCTTCTGAGAAAGGTCAACATAATAAGTGTGCGGATTTTCAAATCTTGTGATCTCGTCCCAAAGAGTGTCTATCTCAGCCGCCGCATACTTTACGATATCCTCATACGCAGGCTTCTTGTATACGCACTTGCCGTCCTTGAATATCTGCTGTTGAATAGGCTTTGCCTCAAAGTTTGTGATGACCTTTTTCTTCCATGTAAACTGCGGGTCAAAAAGCGTAAGGGGTCTGCTTTCATCTATCACCTCGTCATGAATACACAGCAGGTCAGCCACAGCCTTGTGATTGTCCTTATCATAAATTCTGTAAAGCTTTTTGAAGTGCGGAGTCGTTATCTTCGCCACGTTTTCAGAAATCTTTATCTTAGGCTGAATATTGCCATCATCGTCCTCCACAGCCGCAAGCTTGTAAACTCCTCCGAAAACAGGCTCGCTCTTTGCGGTGATAAGTCTTTCGCCCACGCCGAACATATCCACCTTTGCGCCCTGATATATCATATCTCTTATAAGATACTCGTCAAGGGCGTTTGAAGCACATATTTTGCAATCAGGATAGCCTGCCTCGTCAAGCATTTTTCTTGCTTTCTTGGAAAGATAAGTTATATCTCCCGAGTCTATCCTTATTCCCACAGGTCGGCAGCCCATAGGCTTCAGCACCTCGTCAAAAGCCTTTATTGCGTTAGGCACACCGCTTTTCATCACATTATAAGTGTCCACAAGCAGAACAGTGCCATTAGGATAGCACTTACAGTAAGTCTTGAAAGCTTCAAGCTCGCTGTCAAACATCTGCACCCATGAATGTGCCATTGTGCCTGTTGCATTAAAGCCGAAAAGCTGGTCTGTGATAGTGCAGGCTGTGCCTGAGCAACCGCCTATGCCTGCGGCTCTTGCACCGAGTATGGCAGCGTCTGCACCATGAGCACGTCTTGAACCAAACTCAGATACCGCCCTGCCCTGAGCCGCCCTTACAATACGGTTAGCCTTTGTTGCAATAAGTGTCTGATGATTTATGCAAAGCAGAAGATAAGTTTCCACAAGCTGAGCCTGCACCGCAGGTGCTCTCACCGTGATGATAGGCTCGTTAGGAAACACCACCGTACCCTCCGGCACAGCAAATATATCTCCTGTGAAGCGGAAATCCTTAAGATATTCAAGGAAGCCTTCGTCAAAAATGCCCTTTGAGCGCAGGAACTCTATGTCCTCTTCGTCAAAATGCAGATTTTCGATATAGTCTATGACCTGCTCCAGACCGCAGGCAATGGCGAATCCGCCGCCGTCAGGTATCTGTCTGAAAAACAGATCAAAATAAGATATCTTTTCCTGCATACCGCTTACAAAGTAGCCGTTTCCCATTGTCAGCTCATAAAAATCGCACAGCATAGTGTAATTGAATTTGTCCATTTTGCTCTCTCCCTTTCAGCTTATAACAAGAGGGACTAATGTCCCTCCTTGCTGTTTTACAATATTATATCACGCCACAGGTGCAAAAACCTGAACTAAAGCGCAAACTTTTCTGAATATTCAGCCAACAGCTTCTCGTAATAGTCAGGACCGTTTCTATGAAGCTTATCAAGATATTCATGCTTTTTAAGGCTGTTGTATTTCTCTTGGTTTGCGATAAGATAGACCGCAATATTTGAGCAGTGGTCTGATATTCTCTCCACATTTGTGAGTATATCAAGGAAGTTCACACCCACCTCGATGTTGCAAAGACCATTCTTAGACCTGTCGATATGAACAGCCTTAAGCTCCTCAACAAGTCTGTCTACTACTTCTTCAAGTGGCTCGATCTCCTTGAGAACGTTCATATCCCCTGTCTTTGTGGCTTCGATAGCAAGCCCGATTATCTCCTGAATGGCGTTGCACACAACGTCAAGCTCGTGCTTCGCCTGCTCAGAAAAACCGATCTCCTTTTCATAAAGAACATCCGCAGTTTCATAGATGTTTATAGTATAGTCGCCTATTCTCTCATACTCTGAGATAAGGTGGAAAAGCGCTGTAACAGTTCTCGACTCATCCTCGTTCAGACCGCAGTCATTAAGCTTTATAAGATATGAACCTACTCTGTCCTCAAGCCTGTCGATAAGTTCCTCACGCTCTTTTATCTTGTCGATAGACTTAAGGTCATACTTGTCATAAAGCTCTCTTACCGATATGAAATTCTTCTGTGCCAGCACGCCCATTTGAACAACTGCCTCTGTAGCCTGTGCGATAGCAACGTTTGGAGTAACAAGAAATCTGTCGTCAAGAAGATCCTCCTTAGTGAAAGTATCATCGTCCTCAGCGTTCTTCTTATCTCTGATAGTCCATTCGGCAAGCTTTTCAAGCACTGTATAGAACGGCAGAAAGATTATAGTTACCACAACATTGAAGATAGTATGGAAGTTTGCGATGCTTCCCGTTGTAAAGCTCTTATTCCAAAACGGAAGTCCTATTGTATACTGAATGATATAAACGCCGATAAGAAAGATTATAGTACCGATAAGATTGAAATAGAAGTGTATCATAGCGGCTCTCTTAGCGTTCTTTGAAGCACCTATACTTGAAATAAGAGGTGTAGCACAAGTACCGATGTTAGTACCCATTATGATAGGAAATGCAGAAGCGAATGTGATAGCGCCTGACACTGAAAGCGCCTGCAAAATGCCTATAGAAGCGGCTGATGACTGTATGATAGCCGTGAATATCGCACCCACCAATACGCCCAGAACAGGGTTTTTAAGCACTGCAAAAAGCTGCTCGAACTGCGGAAGCTCTGCCAGCGGAGCGATCTTCTCCTGCATAAGTATCATTCCGGTAAAGAGGATACCTATGCCCATCATTATCTCGCCCACGTTCTTTGTCTTGTTCTTCTTGCCCACCATTATGATGATAAGACCGATAACGATAAGTATAGACGAAAAATTCGACGGCTTGCAAAGCTGTAATATAGCAGGACCGCTGCTGTCGCCCTCAAGGTTTGTGAGCCTCAGTATCTGAGTTGTCATGGTAGTACCGATATTTGCGCCCATGATTATTCCAACTGCGCCCTTAAGCTTCAAAAGGCCTGCGTTTACAAGTCCCACCACGATAACAGTAGTTGCCGATGATGACTGCACCGCTGCTGTTACCAATGCACCGAAAAGTATTCCTGAGAACACGTTTCCCGTCATTTTCGCAAGGACCTTCTCCATAAGTCCGCCCGAAGCCTTTTCAAGTCCCGAACTCAATATGGTCATTCCGTACAAAAACAGACCAAGTCCGCCCGCCATTCCGATAATGTTAAAGATACTCAAATCAATTCATTCCTTTTCTTGTTTTTTCCACTGCACAACGTCCGAGCACGCCCCTGCGCACCCCATTACTTACCTTACCTTTACGCCGATTTTACTTAATAAATAAAACAAAGCCAAAGCCTGCACGGATATCCCGCAAGGCTCTGACTTTGATAATTATTTCTTTCCTGCCACCACAAGTCTGTTCATGGCACGTCGCAGCTTCTGCTCCGCCCTTTCAAACTCTTTCTGGCCAGCATTTTCTCTGAGCTTGTTCTCTGCCGCCGCCTTTGCCTTTTCGGCTCTTGCAACGTCTATCTCATCAGCCCATTCGATAGCAGATGTCACCACTGTCACACCGTCAGCAGACACCTTTATAAGCCCTCCCGAAATAGCGGCTGTTCTGAACTCACCTTCTATTTTGATACGGAAAGGAGAAGAAACGATATTTGCCACATATGGCGCATGACCTGCAAGTATACCAATATCACCTGATACGGTCCTCACAATGATCTGCTCAGTATTCCCCTCAAAAAAAGTTTTTTCAGGGGTTATTATCTTAAGATCAAAAGGCGTCATAATCTTTCTCCATAAGTTTTTACAAATCAGCGTATGCGGCACAAAATTGCCACATACATTCACTATATACTATAATCCGACTCTTGTCAAGTATTTTTCTTTAAACGTTCTGTTACTACTGTTCACTTTCTGCGATCTGTCTGCCCTTTTCAACAGCCTCGTCGATAGTTCCCACGAACAGAAAAGCAGATTCAGGCAGATCGTCATGCTTGCCCTCGATAATCTCCTTGAAGCCTCTGATAGTTTCCTTGATAGGCACATATTTGCCCTTCATGCCCGTGAACTGCTCCGCAACAGAGAACGGCTGTGACAGAAAACGCTGTATCTTTCTTGCTCTTGATACAGTGAGCTTATCCTCGTCAGAAAGCTCGTCCATACCCATGATAGCGATGATATCCTGAAGCTCCACATACCTCTGCAAGATAGACTGGACCTGTCTTGCTACCTGATAATGCTCATTTCCCACTATCTCAGGCGAAAGTATCCTGGAGTTTGACTCCAACGGGTCAACCGCAGGATAGATACCAAGTGATGAAATGCTTCTTGAAAGCACAGTTGTTGCGTCAAGGTGAGCAAACGTAGTTGCAGGCGCAGGGTCTGTCAAATCGTCCGCAGGCACATAAACTGCCTGAACGGAAGTGATAGAGCCTTTTGTTGTTGAAGTGATACGCTCCTGTAACTGACCCATTTCAGTTGCAAGGGTAGGCTGATAACCAACGGCTGACGGCATTCTTCCAAGAAGTGCCGAAACCTCAGAGCCTGCCTGAGTGAATCTGAATATGTTGTCGATAAAAAGCAGCACGTCCTGATGCTCAACATCTCTGAAATACTCCGCCATTGTCAGACCTGAAAGTGCAACTCTCATTCTAGCTCCAGGCGGCTCGTTCATCTGACCATACACAAGCACGGTCTTGTCAATAACACCCGACTCTTTCATTTCATAATAAAGGTCGTTGCCTTCACGGGTACGCTCTCCAACGCCTGTGAATACCGAGATACCGCCGTGCTGATTGGCAACGTTATTTATAAGCTCCTGAATAAGCACCGTCTTGCCTACTCCTGCACCACCGAAAAGACCTATCTTTCCGCCTTTCAGATATGGTGCGATAAGGTCGATTACCTTGATACCTGTTTCAAGTATCTCATTTGAGCCGGACTGCTCCTCATATGTCGGAGGCTCTCTGTGTATCTCCCAACGCTCCTTAGTTTCAGGGGCAGGCAGATTGTCAACAGGCTCGCCGAGAAGATTGAACATTCTCGAAAGAGTTTCCTTGCCCACCGGAACGGAAATAGCCTTGCCGGTATCAACAGCGTCGATACCTCTCACAAGACCGTCCGTAGAGCCCATGGCGATACATCTTACTATATCGTCGCCTATATGCTGAGCCACCTCAACAACGAGCTTTTCGCCCTTGTTGTCTATCTCAATGGCATTGAGCAGATCAGGCAGGCTGTCCTTTTCAAAACGGATATCGACTACCGCACCAACTATCTGGACTACCTTGCCTATGTTTTTGCTTTCCATTTATTTACCACCTTTCAAAAAGGGATATAAGCTATCATCATAGCCGTCACGTCTTTTAAATACTATCTTCCGATAGTTGCCGAGCTTATCTCCGTAAGCTCCTGAGTTATCTGCGCCTGTCTTGCTCTGTTGTAAAGAAGCGACAGGTTGTCTATCATTTCTCCTGCATTGTCCGTTGCAGACTCCATTGCAGTACGTCTTGCCGCCTGCTCAGAAGCGTAAGAATCCACTATCGCAGAATAAAGCATACCGCCTATATACTGCGGTATCATGCCGTCAAAGACCTCCTCAGGGGACGGGTCATAGATAGTTGACGGGTGCTTTCTTCCCCCAAGCTTGTCAAGATCCTCCACGGGAAGTATCTGCAAGCTGCAAGGCTCTTGTGTCAGAGCCGACACGAATGTGGTATACACAAGCTCTACCTTGTCATAATCCCCATGTCTGAAGCCTGCGATAATATCCTCCGCAATGTCCATAACAGTGTCAGCGTCAATGCTCTCCGCTATCTGCGGATATTTCCACACAAGGTCATAATCACGCTTCTCAAAGAACTCAACAGCCTTTTTTCCCACAGCCATAACACGAAGCTGACCGCCTGATGACAGCACATCGTCAGCCTTTGCCTTAGCCATTTTCAGCACGTTGGAGTTAAATCCTCCTGCAAGTCCCCTGTCGCCTGCCACCACTATAAGCAGTGTGGAATTAAGAAACTTCTTCTTTGTATACACCGACTTGAACGCACTGTCGCAGGATATATCGCACATTGTCTTAAAAAGCGTTTCAAAGAACGGCTGAACTGCCACCGCCTTATCCTTGGCACGTCTGAGCTTAGAAGCCGCCACAAGCTGCATGGCTTTTGTTATCTGCATGGTGCTTTCAACGCTTTTGATACGTCTTTTGACGTCTTTCATATTAGCTGTTGCCATTGCTCAGCGCTCCTTATCTGCTTTGAAGAAACTTCTGTGAATACTCCGCAAGCACGTCCTTTATTGCCTGTTCATTCTCTTTTGTAAGCTCTCCTGTTTCTCTTATTGATGAGAAAATATCAGGGTGAGTTTCATCTATATACACAAAAAGGTCTTTCTCAAATTCAGCGATATCCTCAACTCCGATATTTTTCAGATAGTTGTTTACCACCGCATAGATTATGACCACCTGCTTCTCAACGTCCAGTGGCGAGGTCTTGCCCTGTTTGAGCACCTCCACGATACGTTCGCCCTGTGCAAGTCTTTCCTTAGTGTCTTTGTCAAGGTCAGAGCCGAACTGCGAGAATGACTGCAATTCTCTATACTGAGAATAAAGCAGTTTCAGCGAGCCTGAAACCTTTTTCATAGCCTTTATCTGTGCCGAACCGCCTACACGGGATACTGATATACCAGGGTTTACCGCAGGTCTGACGCCTGAGAAGAACAGCTCAGATTCAAGGAATATCTGTCCGTCAGTGATAGATATAACGTTTGTTGGGATATAAGCCGAAACATCGCCTGCCTGAGTTTCAATAATAGGCAGAGCGGTTATAGAGCCTCCGCCGTAGTCCTTGTTAAGACAGCAGGCTCTCTCCAAAAGTCTTGAATGGAGATAGAATACATCTCCCGGATAAGCCTCACGTCCTGTCGGTCTTTGAAGCAGAAGTGACATAGTTCTGTACGCCACAGCGTGCTTCGAAAGGTCGTCATAAACGCACAGCACGTCCTTGCCCTGAAGCATGAAATATTCTGCCATTGCAACGCCTGCATATGGTGCTATATACTGCAAAGGCGCCATTTCAGAAGCCGTTGCCGATACAACTATAGAATAATCCATAGCCCCATGCTTAGAAAGGGTATCCACCACGTTTGCCACAGTAGACTGCTTCTGACCTATCGCCACATAGATACAGATAACGTCCTTGCCTTTCTGATTTATGATAGTGTCAAGTGCTATAGAAGTTTTACCTGTCTGTCTGTCGCCTATAATAAGCTCTCGCTGACCTCTTCCTATAGGTATCATAGAGTCGATAGCTTTGATACCTGTCTGCAATGGTCTGTTTACTGATTGTCTTGTAATTATTCCGAAAGCAGGGCTTTCCACAGGTCTTGTTTCTGTTGTAAGCACAGCGCCCCTGCCGTCAATAGGCGCACCGAGAGCGTTCACAACTCGTCCAAGAAGCGCATCTCCCACAGGCACAGAAACTATCCTGCCTGTTCTCTTTACTCCAGAGCCCTCTTTTATTCCGTCCTCAGAGCCGAGAAGTACACAGCCTACAAAATCCTGCTCCAAGTTCATTGCCATGCCGTATGTTCCGTTAGAAAATTCAAGAAGTTCGCCCGACATACACTTGTCAAGTCCATGAACTCTTGAAATTCCGTCGCCAACAGTGCAGACCGTCCCCACATCGTCAAGCTCAAGCTTGCTGCGGTAGTCCTTGATCTGCTGTTTTATCAAGCCTGTTATTTCATCAGGACGTAATTTCATGTTAAAATACCGTTCCTTTCCTATGCAATGACCCCGTCGATCTGAGCCTTGATATCATCAAGCTTAGTTCTGACGCTGCCGTCTATTTCTGTGTCTGAATATCTCAGCACGATACCGCCCATAAGGCTTTTGTCCACCTTTTCCACAAGCACTATCTTTGCCCCCGAAACAGCCTCCAGCTTAGCCACAAGCTTGTCCCTGAGCCTTTCAGACAGAGGCATAGCCGTCACCGCAGTGACCTCTATGATATTATTATGCTTTTCATAAAGCTCCTTGAACTTTGCGCATATCTCAGGCAGAAACCTTATCCTGCCCTTTTCGCTCACAAGGCAAAGAAAATTAAGCGTAACAGGCTGTATCCTGCCCATAAACACCTTTTCCAGTGCCGCCCTTTTTTCGTTCTCCGTCACCAGCGGTGACGCAAGAAGCTCCACATATTCCTCCTGACCCTGAGAGAAAAGTATATCCCTTATGCTCCCAAGCTCACCATAGACTTCATCAAGGCAGTTTTCCTCGCAGCACACCTCGAAAAGTGCGTTGCCGTAAATATTCCCGATACTGTCTGCCATTACATCTCACCCACATTGTCAATGAACTTCTCGATAAGACGTTCGTTGTCCTCGCCTGTCATATCCTTTTCCACAACTGCCGCCGCAGCCGAGAAAGCAATATCGGTGATCTCGTTCTTGATCTGGTTGACAGCGATCTTCTTTTCTCTTTCGATCTCTCTTGAAGCGTTGTCCACAAGACCCTTTGCCTCAGTTCTCGCTTCGCTGATTATCTCGTCAGAACGCTGTTGAGCCTTTCTTGTTGCCGTCTGTATAATCTGTGCAGACTCTTCCTTTGCACCCTCTAATCTGCTTGTATACTCAGCTTCAAGCTTCTCGGCATTTTCTTTTGCCTCGTCAGCCTGCCTGTAAGTTTCCTTAACATCATTTTTCCTGTCCTCGATGACCTTGTTCACCTTATCGAACAGAAAATGCTTGAGCACCAAAAACAGTATGAGCGTATTGAGCAAAGTCGCAATTATCGTTGTCAGATCTATTGACAGAAACTCTGTCACATCGCCTGCTGCCAATACCATTTATCCAACCTCCCCTCCGCATCCATGCAGAGCAAATCTTGTTTGAAGCTTTTTATTAAAGCTTTCCGATAAATGGGTTAGCAAATAGCAGGATAAGTGCAACTACGAATGCGTAGATACCTGTTGACTCAGCCATAGCAACGCCTATGAACATTGTTCTTGTGCAGTCGCCCTTAGCCTCAGGCTGTCTTGCGATAGCCTCAATAGTCTTTCCTACTGCGTAGCCCTCACCGATACCAGGTCCGATACCTGCGATCATTGCAAGTCCTGCACCGATTGCTGAACAGCCAAGAAGAATAGCCTTTTCCATAATGATAAACCTCCGTTATTTACATTTTTATACTTTTCCGCAAAAGCGGTAATTTACTCTGTTTCCGCAGCCGCACCAACGTTTACCATGGTGAGCATGGAGAAGATATAAGCCTGTATACACCCTGAGAACAGGTCGAAATACACGCTAAGCACCGCAGGTATACCTACCTGAAATACACTAAACGCCCATGAGCCTGCCTCAAAAGTCAGTCCAAGCGCTGATGACAGTGAGCCGAGCGCACCATAAAGCAGTCCTGTTATTACCATGCCGCCTGCAACGTTTCCGAACAGACGGAACGCCATAGATGCAGGCGTAGCCACCTCGCTGATGATATTAAGCGGCAAAATGAAAGCCACAGGCTGAGCAAAGCTTTTAAGATAGCCCTTGAAACCGTTCGCCTTTATCTTGTTGTATGTGATAAGCACGAATGTCATAAGAGCCCACGTTGCCGTAACATTGATGTCCGCAGTCATAGACCTCAGACCTATCATACTGATAAGAGCGCCAAACACCGCATAAATAAGCAGCGTAGCAATATAAGGGGCATACTTCATCATCTTAACGCCCATGTTCTCTTTGACCATGTTGTTGACGAAGTTCACAAACATCTCAACAACTACCTGACGCTTTTTCTCAGGCACTTTTTTCAAATCGTGTGTGAGCCACAAGCACAGTATAAGCACCGCAACTATAATAAGCCAGCCCATCACCACCGTTTCGGTGAACCTCAGACTGCCTATCTCAAACACTATCTTAGGGCCGTTTCCTATACCCGTCATTTATTTATCCCTTCTTTCTCTTATCTGTATGACATACAGAATCATCCTCGGATAAAACTGCGGCAGAAGTATCCCCACCGCACTCACCGCCTTTGTGAGCATAGCCCCCGCACAAAGCACAAAAAGCACTCCATACCTAGTCATGTAACACCCAAGCATTGTCCGCTTAGCCTTTTTGCCCTCAAGCTCCACAGCCTTTTCGCAGGTCACACCAAGGTAGTACATACAAAGGCACATATAGCCCCAGCCCAATGCAAAGCCCGCAAGCTGTGTGATGTCAAAGCCCCACAGCAAAGTAAATGCCCAGCATACGGCAGCCATAACACCGCCCCATAAGCATATTTTTTTCAGCAAGCCGCCAAGCTCAGAGCCTATATTTTTCACTTATTTTCTCCGATTTTCATAAAGAAATCCACCATAAATCTTTACATTTTCTTAACAGCAGAAAATATCTGCCTGATGTATTTCATTATACCACACAGCCCTACATTTTTAAAGAGCAAACCGCAAACTTAAACATTTATTTTACATGGGCTTTACATTTCGTTCATAGTTAGTCAAATAATTAGTTAATTATAATTCAGCGTTAATAATTTATCAATAGTCAATCTTTGATTTTTGATATTGTTTGAGTTTTATCATACTATTCTACAATAAAAAACGGACTGCCACAAGCCGATATAATATCACGGCTGAGCAGTCCGCAAGCATATGTGCGGCTTATCTGAGGATATCGTCAACAACGCTTTCTGCAGTGCTTACAGTATCATCAATAATATCCGCACCACCGCTTACTGTGTCCTTGATACCATCGCCGACACGGCTCACAAGAGTGTCGCTGTCATCACGTCTGCTTGTGACCTCATTTTTGGAAGTTGTGGTCGCAGTAACGCCGGAAGATGTCGAACCTGAGTTATCGTCATTTCTTGAACAGCCTGCGAGCATAACGCCGCAAAGGCCAAGGCAAGTTAGCATAGCTATCAATTTTTTCATAATTAAGTTCCTTTCAGTATAAGATATGCCATTTCAGGCTAATGCTATTATTTCTCGGAGATGAAGATATATTCATAAAAAACAAAAAAGAGATGAGCCAAATGCCCATCTCTCTGTCAGATCAAAAAATCAATAGAACTGCGATCTCTTTTTCTTGATAACGAAAATAACAGCACCTACAATAACCGCCGCAACGACCACAATAACTACAATGCCTACTACTCCGATACCCTTTGAAGATTCAGCCTCAGATGACGAAGTGCTGCTCAGTCCGTTTGACTTAGGCTGTACCTTTAAGCCCTGCACGATCTCCTGTGCCTTTGCACTTTTATTGTAGCCATCGAGATTCATTACCTGAAGATCTTCACCATTTTTTTGCAGCGGAGTATCTATTACAAGATTATCAATATAAAGCACATCTGTCTTATCCATTTTCTTGATAACCGGTATTTCAAAAATGAACTTTGTTGCTCCGCACTCGTCAGGTACCGGTATAAGCGCTGTCGCATACTGAGTAACATTATTGCTTGCATCTGTATTTATTTCAAGCTGAACACTATTGCTGGTCACCTTTTTGTATTCCTCAGTACAAGGAAAAGCAAACACAGAATCTCCCATAAGCTTGCCCTGAGCGTCCTGATTTATCCTATACTTGAAAGAGATCATACAGCCGTCAAAACAAGTCATGCCAAAATCCTTGGCGTCGATCTCAACGCCCATCGTTATATAAGGCGCATCTTCAGATTCAGAGCCGGGATAAACCAAATTCTTATCGTCATCTCTTATAAGCGAAGCATAAGTACAATAATCGCTTATGTCATTAGGCTGCGTTGCTGTTATCTTAAGGCTTGCACCCTGATAAGCATAGGTCTTTTCCTGGGATGCTCCCACTGATATCTTCTCTCCGTCAGGAGTCACCTTGATATATCTCTCCCAATCCTTCATATCAAACGACAAGGACGGCGCTGAAGTATCTGTTGTAAGGATACTCTTGTCGGCACTATATTCAGGTATTTCAGCCTCACTGTCGGCATAAGCAGGCACAGCACAAACGCCAAGCATCATTATCGCTGATACCATGCCAAGTATTCTCTTTGATCTCATCTTAATTCTTATCCTCCCTTGATACTATTATATGTAAACGCTTTCATAGCCGTTCACACAAGTATCGAAACGCTATAAAACACTATTAATATTTTACACCTTTTTAACAAAACTGTCAAGCGTACCATACAATTTTTCATATAATGTAACTGTTTTGTAATACAAACTAAGCGTTTTCACCAAAATAGCCACACGCTTTTTATGAATAAACTCTTATTGACAGCCATTTTTAACAAAAAAAGACCGCCTTCTCAGACGGTCTTGCGATCTTATTGAATACCAAGGAACTGGAAATACTGCTTATCCGGCATTGTTGTGACAGAAGTGGCTCTCAGATCGTCAGCCTCCGAAAGTCTGTACTGCACCTTGAGAACTCCGTCCTCCTCTACCCAGCCAACATCAGGAACTGTTCCTCTTATGCCCTTGTTGGAAATTGTCTTTTTGATACCTTTCTGCTTAAGAGTAAAGAATTTAAGCTCGATATCCTGATTGTATGGCACTACGCATATCTTAACAGCACCCTTGTCGCTGTCCTTTACATCGTAAAGTATTATCTGATACTGACCGTCAGGCGATATGGTATTTGATTCTGACGTTACTTCAGTGAGCTTCTTGAAGTTATCTCTGTAGAGAGCATAAACACTTGACGATGTGTCAAGATCTGAATTTAGCACAGTTTCAACAGACGTTCCGCCGAAAAGGATATTAAGCACAAAGTAAGCAACTATTCCAAGAACATACATAAGCAGGTATATCGTACCCATTATAACCTTTACAGTTTCGTTCGTGCCTGCTGCAAAGAACATTATGATAGCAACAATGAACGGCGGAACTATCAATATCCAGTCGCCCATGTTGAAAAGTATCATGCAGAACACGACCGGAAGCATGAGTATGCTCAGTATCTCCGTCACAAGCTCACGTCTTGAAAAGAGCATAAGTCCCATAAAAACTACGTTAATCACCACATACACTGTGAAAAACGACTTTTCTCTGCCTGCCGCAAACTCCAGATCATACAGGAACGTTGCATAAGTGAGCAGAGTTATTACAGCAAAGTAAGCGACATTGAAAACTGACACCGCTCGCTTCACCCATACGTTAGATAAAAAATCCTTCATTTTTAGTCCTCCCTAGACACTCTGTTCTTTTATTTTACACGAAATTACGCAAAAAATCAAGTGCTTTATTTCTTTATTTTTTCTTAAAACACAAATCAGACATATCAAATGGTATTTAATTGGCTGAACGCTGTCAATTTAGTATTATCTCTTCACCGCCGCTGAGTCCCGAAAGTATCTCAACGTTGTCGTTGTCCTCGATGCCAAGCTCTACATCCTGCTCTATCTTTACGCCGTCCACAAGCAGGTTCACATAGTTGCGTCCGTCAAGTTTCTTCACCGCCTTCTGCGGAACTATCACAGTATCAAGCCTTGAATACACGTCAAAGACAACCTCTATGCCGCCAAGATCCAGCATATCGTTCTCCTCGTCAGGGGTTATAACATAAACATATGCCGAGAAATCTCCGCTCTCATTGTAGATTATATCCGTCACAGTGCCGCCCATCGTATTGGCACCCTGTACTATCTGCACTGCAGTGCCAAAATTGACGTTTGTGAGCGCGTTATCAAACACAGACACGCACAGAGCCTTTTGTGATTTATCGGAAGTATACCCAAGCACCTCGCCCTTATTCACCGGCATGAACGCTGTCAGCTCCTGACCACGTCTGTCTGCAAGATCAAACTGTCCGTCGCATGGAGCGTAAACCTTATAATCCTCCAAGGACGCCACAAGACTGTCATATTTGAGCTGTTCTATCTGTAAATCATACTGAGAAAGCTGTATCTCACTGTAGTCAGCATCGTTCGCCTGCAATGTAGCGACCGTCTGCTTCGCCTGATTGAGCCTTATTTCTTCCTCTTCTATCTGTTCGTCCACATCGTCTGAATAAAGTGTGCAAAGCAGGTCACCCTTTTTCACATCACAAGGCGACTCCACATCTATAGACTTTATCTGACCGCTTGCCTTAAAGGTGACAGTTTCACTGTAAGGGTAATCATAAACACCCTCCTGATGATACTCCTGAGATATATCTCCGATCTCAGCTTTTACCGTCTTATATGTTATATCCTTAGTTTCAAGAATAGGCACAGCTATCTCGTCTTTTTTCTCCGACTTTCCGCAGGCGCAAAGTCCGAAACACATTGCCGCTGCTGAGATCAAAGCAATAAATCTTATACTTTTCATAAAAAAGCCCTCTCGGTAATATAAAACTGCGGACACACTCCGCCGCAGTGAATTATACCACATTTTCCGTCATTTTTCAAGCTTATCCCCTACATATCGTATATCTATTGTATAACTGCACAACACTGTCTGCCTATATTTATACAGGTTTACCACAGCAGTTCACCGATAATAGAGTTTGAAGCCAGAAACCCCGCAGGCGTAAGCCTTAAAATACCCTTTTCGACCACGCAAAGCCCTTGCTTCTGAAACAAAGCCGCCTTCTTGCGGATATTCTCCCCAAGCTCTTTACCGCCAAGCTCCTCGGCTTTACCTATGTCAATGCCCTCCGTGAGCCTTAACCCCAGCATGACATACTCCTCTGCCTTGTCAGGGTCGTCCTCAAGCACCACCATGCTCTGCACCTTGTCAGAAATAAACTCCTCAACATCGCTCTTGCAGTAATATCTCTCATTATCAAAGAAAGAATGTGCCGACGGGCCAATGCCTATATATTCTTCCCCGTGCCAATATTTAAGATTGTGCCGTGATCTTCCGCCCTCTTTGGCAAAATTTGATATCTCATACTGTAAGAAGCCCTTGCTTGCAAGCTGTCCCACAGTTTGCAAATACATATCGCACAGCATATCGTCATCAGCTACAGCGTTTCTCATCTCATCACAATCAAAAGCCGTACCCTTTTCTATTTTCAGCATATAAGCCGAAATATGATCGACAGGGAGTGCCGTAAGGCTTTCTATGCTATCCCAAAGGCTTTCAAGGTTCTGACCCTTTACCCCGAGCATGATATCGCATGAGATGTGCCTAAATCCCACCTGAGCCGCCGTTTCCACAGCCGACTTTGCCTGAGAAAAGTCATGAAGCCTGCCCAAGAAGCCAAGCTCCCTGTCATTAGCCGATTGAACGCCAAAAGAAAGCCTTGTTACCCCTGATTTTCTCCACCCTGACATCTTCTCCCTGTCCACAGAGCTGGGATTAGCCTCCAAGGTTATTTCAGGCTGGCAAAGATCAAAGCACTTTCCTGCCGTATCTATTATCCTGTCAACCTGTTCAGCCGACAGCACAGAGGGCGTACCGCCACCGAAGTAGATAGTATCGCATTTTATGTCCCTGCCCTTGAAAGCCTCTATATTGCGGCACACAGCCTGCGTGTAGTCCTCATAAAGCTCAGGCCTGCAAACGGAATAGAAGTCACAGTAAGGGCATTTTCTTTTACAGAAAGGCACATGGATATAAATTCCTGTCATAGCATATCCTCGTCATCATCAAAAGCCTTGTCGATATACTCTCCTGTTTTTTCACGGTTGAGCCGAAATCTCTCTATCGCCTTTTTCACGCCAAATATACCGCCCCACACAAGGAACATACAAAGACTTATAAGCACCGCATAAAGCACAAAATAAGCCTGCTGTTTCAAACTGAGCTGAAAATACACCGACCGCCTGTTTAGCATATCGGAAACTTTGGGGTGGATAACGATATAGCAGATAACGCCAAGAATACCTGCATAAGCAAGTGTGCATACCATGCCCATAAAAGCTTCCTTGAATTTAAGTGCCGAGAATTTAGCTCCTGCACACACCGCCCACACAGCGATAAGCACAAGCCCAGCCGCCGCAGAGATATTGGCATACACCTCATAAAGCACAGGCAATATCACCGCACCGCTCAGCCCGAAAGCCAGCGACAATTTCATAGACTTTTGTATATCAGGCATAGCTGCTCCTTTCAAAAAAATGTTGATATATTTGTATAAACCAAAACCTATCCACTCTCCGAACGGGCTGTCGAGGGCGCCAGCCCCTACGCCAAAATTACTCCGCTCGGTGTTTTCTCTACTTTGTATTGGTGATTTGCTCGGCATGGCTCCGCCATTCCTCACTCCTCACTGAAACTCTCTACTCGTCCAGCTTCAGCACCGACATAAACGCTTCCTGTGGCACTGACACAGATCCAAGCTGTCTCATTCGCTTCTTTCCTTCTTTTTGCTTCTCCAACAGCTTCTTCTTTCTTGTGATATCTCCGCCATAACACTTAGCAAGAACGTCTTTTCTCATAGCCTTGATAGTTTCTCTGGCAATTATCTTTCCGCCGATAGCCGCCTGCACAGGTATTTCAAAGAGCTGTCTTGGTATATTCTCTTTAAGCTTCTCCGTCAGTCTTCTGCCCCTTGAATAAGCCTTATCCTCGTGTACAATGAATGAAAGTGCGTCCACCACCTCGCCGTTAAGGAGTATATCAAGCTTCACAAGCTTAGACTTCGCATAGCCCATCATCTCATAGTCAAATGAAGCATAGCCCTTTGTGCGTGATTTCAATGCGTCAAAGAAGTCATAAACTATCTCGTTGAGTGGAAGCTGATAATGCAGGTCAACTCTAGTTTCGTCTATATATTTCATATCCTTGTATACGCCACGTCTGTCCTGACAAAGCTCCATTATATTTCCAACATATTCAGACGGCGTATAAATATGTGCATTAACTATCGGTTCTTCTGCCGAAGCGATATTTGCCACATCAGGATAATTTGTCGGGTTATCAATGAACACAGTTTCGCCGTTAGTCAGATTTACCTTATAAATAACCGACGGTGCAGTTGTGATAAGGTCGAGATTATATTCTCTCTCCAAACGCTCCTGGATTATCTCCATGTGCAGAAGTCCGAGGAAGCCACATCTAAAACCAAAGCCCAGTGCAATTGAAGTTTCAGGCTCGAAGGACAGTGAAGCGTCATTGAGCATAAGCTTTTCCAAAGCGTCACGAAGGTCAGGATATTTTGCTCCGTCCGCAGGATAGATTCCACAGTATACCATAGGGTTTACTTTCTTATATCCAGGGAGTGCCTCAGCGCAAGGCTCAGCCGCATTTGTCACAGTATCGCCCACACGGGTATCGCCAATATCCTTGATAGAAGCAGCGATATATCCTACCTCGCCTGCATGAAGCTCGCCCACAGGCACAAGGTCAGTTGCTCCCATATAGCCTATCTCCACCGTCTGAAATTCAGCCCCTGTAGCCATAAGCCTGATGGTATCCCCAGCCTTGATATGCCCCTCTTTCACACGACAGTATATTATAACTCCCTTGTACTGGTCATAATAGCTGTCGAAAATAAGAGCCTTAAGCGGAGCGTTCTCGTCGCCCTTTGGGCATGGTATATCCTTTACAACACGTTCAAGCACTTCCTTGACGTTCGTACCCATTTTAGCGGATATCCTCGGAGCGTCCATAGCAGGAATGCCGATAACGTTCTCTACCTCTGTGCAAGCCCTTTCAGGGTCAGCAGACGGCAGGTCTATCTTGTTTATAACAGGCACTACCTCGAGGTCATGTTCGATAGCAAGATAAGTGTTTGCAAGGGTCTGCGCTTCTATGCCCTGAGAAGCGTCAACGATAAGCAATGCACCCTCGCAGGCGGCAAGAGAACGTGACACCTCATAGTTGAAGTCAACGTGACCTGGGGTGTCAATAAGGTTGAAAACATAGTCCTGCCCGTCGTCAGCGTGATAATTCAGGCGCACCGCACGAGCTTTGATAGTGATACCTCTTTCACGCTCGATATCCATATTATCGAGAAGCTGATTTTCCATATCTCTCAGCTTCACAGTATCGGTAAGCTCCAAAATTCTGTCGGCAAGAGTAGATTTGCCGTGGTCTATATGAGCTATAATGCAAAAATTTCGTATATTATTTTCGTTCATTTACTGATTTTCCTCTCTCAGACAAGTATACTTTTCCATAATACTTTATTATAACACGCTTGCCCCACATTGTCAATTTCTCCGCAAATAAAAAAGGCAGACACAACGTGCCTGCCCCAAAATACATATTATTCTGCGCTGATATATGCCGTTACAGCGTCATCAGAGCTGTCAGAAGTTGTTCCCTCTGGATAAGAGCTGAATGTGAACTTGTAATCCTTGTAGCCCTTTACCATAAGGAAAAGGTTTACATACTTGTATGTATTTCCAACAAAATATTCGTTCTTTTTCTGTGTAAGAAGCTCAGTAGTTCCGCCCATGCCGATATAAGTAGAAGCTCCGTCAGCAGAAGGTATTCCTCCGCCGCCCTTGTTAGAAGCAGAATAGTTTACATCAGGAGAGATTATGCCCCAATCATTGCTAGGGAAATCCTCCGGAACATATACCTCATATTCCATAACGCAAAGCTCGCAGTCATCAGGTATTTTCAGCTCGCTCTCGTCTATCTTAGAAAAATCACTGCCAACAGAGTTGTTGAGCTCGATAGCCTTGTTTACATAATCTGCATCCTCACTTTTGCTAACTACCTTTGTTATCCTTGTATAGATAGTGTGGTAGATCTTGTCTGTAGCGCAGTATCTGGTAGTCTTTATCCACTGACCGATAGGTGCAAGATTTTCCTCGCTTGTTTCAGACGGCTCTATAGCACTAGCCGCAATATCGTTGCTGTCAACGCTTGCAGGCTTGTTTTCGTCAGCAGTGCTTGTGTCAACCGCCTCAGCCTGTGACGATTCCGTTACCGCAGGAGCAGTTGTGGTGGTCGTCGTTGTTTCTGTTGTATCTTCCGAAGAGTCAGCGGCACTGCTTTCCGTCTGCACAGCCGCAGCCGAACTTTCCTTATCACTGTCGGAAGACCCGCTGTCAGAACAGCCTGCCATGCCAAAAGCCATTACCACTGCCAATAAAAGAGCAGATATTTTTTTCATAATGTTACCTCCATATTTCTTTAATAAATTTATTTTACAACATTCTCCTATGCAAGTCAACAAAATTTTCGACATTTATAAATATTTTGTTAAATACCCACAAACAGCCATAGTGTTTTTACAACATAATGTAGTAAGAAAAGCACAACATAATGTTGTATGATATATTAAATATATACTATCAGAAAGGAATGGAGTGCCGCATGGTTTTTCAAAGAATACGAGATATGCGAGAAGACGCAGACCTTAAACAAAACGATATGGCAAAAATACTCCATTGCTCACAGCAAGCTTACAGCAACTACGAACTAGGACAGCGTGATATTCCCACGGATATCCTCATAGCCCTAGCTGAATATCACAAAACAAATGTAGACTATCTTCTGGGACTAACCAAAAACAAGACCTACTATAAAGATATGTAAAGCGGAAAGAACATCTCTTTCCGCTTTTTTGCAACCCATTTCATACACATTTATACAATCCTCTTCCATGCAGGATTTGTTAAAATTGCCTATGACATTTTTAGAAAAAAAGTGTTATAATGTATATAAGAAACAAAATAAAGTTGTATTCACGATTTAATGTGGAAGGAGCGTTAAAAATGCTAAAAAAAGGCGACGTCATATCATATGGTACGACCGGAGTGTGCAAAGTCGAGGGCGAGTGCGAACAGACCGTCAAGGGTCAGAAAAAGCGCTACATAGTTCTAAAGCCTGTCCACCAAATCAATTCCACCTTGTATGTGCCGGTAGATAATGACGAGCTTAAAACAAAGTTCAAACCTCTGCTCACAGGCGATGAGATAGAGGAGATCATAAAAGAAATGCCCGAGGAGAGCTCCCTTTGGAAAGAAAGCAGCAGCGAGCGTGCCGAGCTATATTCACAGATACTTGAAAGCGGCGACAGAAAGCGACTTGCACAGCTTGTAAGAACATTGTATCTCAGACAGAAACATCTTATTGCGAAGGGCAGACATCTCCATTCATTGGACGAACGTTTTTTCAAGAATGCGGAAAATCTGCTCTTTGACGAGTTTTCAGCCGTCCTGGGCATATCCCAAGACGAGGTCTTCGACTTTATAGAAACCCGCCTGAGCAAAGCCTAAATACATACAAATGGCACAAATAATATTGGCAAATAAAAAAGGACAAACCACAGTGGCTTGTCCTTTTATTTTCATAAATGATACTCGATTATTCCTTGTCAACGTCCTCAACAGGCTCCTCGATAGCATCGAGCTGAACTTCAACGTCAGCGTCCTCCTCAGTTGCAGCCTCGTCCTCAGCAGGCTCTTCAGCCTTTTCCTCAGACTTCTCAGCGTCCTCTGCCTTGTCAGCTTCATCAGCCTCGTCAGAACACTCGTCGCAGCCGCAGCAATCGTCGAAATCCTCGTCGAGATCTTCGTAATCGTAGTTTTCAAGCTCCTTGTGCTTTTTAAATGCAAAAATAGCAGCAGCTCCTGCAGCGATCGCACCGAGTGCAGCTATAACTTTCAATCCGCTTGCCATAATAAAACGCTCCTTTTTTGAATATTCCACTCTGAACTGCGTTCAGACTATCTACAGTATAGCATATTTGTTATAAAAAATCAAGACGTTTACAAAAAATACTGATTTTTTATACAACCTGCTCAAAAAATCTCAGTAAGCTTTGACAAATTGCCCACTGCTACATATTTCCCGTAAGGCTCATTATCACGCTAAGAGCCGCCAGTGGAGCTGTCTCGCACCGCAGTATCCTAGGTCCTAGACTCACCACAGTGACCCCTGCCTGACTACAACTCTCCGCCTCATGGCTCTCGAAACCGCCCTCACAGCCGATAAACAAGCCAATAGTCTTTTCCTCGCCCTCACTGACAGGGGCAATGCCTGTCTTACTAAGGCTCACACCGCCCTTTTCGTAACACATAAAGCTCTCGTCGCACTCTTTAAGTTCACCAAGGCACTCCTCAAAGCTAATAAAATTCGTCACCTCAGGCACATAACCCCTGCCCGACTGTTTCGCCGCTTCCAAAGCTATCTTATTGTATCTCTCCACACGCTTTTCGTAGCCGCTTTTTGCAGGTCTTGAAACGCACCTCGCCGTAATAACAGGCACTATCTTGTACACTCCAAGTTCCACAGCCTTTTGCACTATAAGATCCATTTTATCAGACTTAGGCAACGCCTGATAAAGCACCACATTCACAGTAGGCTCGTTTTCGCTTTTCTCAGCAGAAAGCACATCGCAAACCACTTCCTTATCAGAAATGGACAGAATTTTTGCCCTGTATTCCACCCTGTCCGCACAAACAGTGATGATATCTCCAATTCTCATACGCAAACTTCTGCCGATATGATAAGCATCATTACCCCTGATAGAAATCGTATTCCCCGATACGCTGTCAACAAAAAATCTAGGCATATTCCCAACCAGTGTCAAGCACTGTCCTCCAATCTCAAATCACGATTTTACGCACTTTCACGACGCCTCCGTCGCTTCTTGGTATAGTATACCACACCTTCAAAAATTGTTCAACAAAGTTCACATAACTAACACAAAACTTTCATACGCAGTACATACGGGCAGGGTATTATATATTTGTCGCAAGGGACAAGACCCACCGAGGAAAGTTCCGAAGGCGATGAATAACTTTGGTATGTAGGCTTTTACCCCAAGCCTTCATATATACAGCTTGTAGATTAATTTCTACTAGCTTCTCCCCTATAATTTTTTATTTTTTGGCACCCACAGTTTTCTGTGGGTGTTTTTTTGTCCTGTCGAGGATATCGCAGGAAAAGTTTGTAAAACAAACTACAAAAGCGGTGCAGAATTTACACTCCGACACCGCTTTGTGATTGATTTTTCATTTGCAATTCTTCTATTGCTTTCTACGCCGCTTAGTAGGCTTGCGCCTATTGAGGCTCTGCCCATTTCTTGTGAGCGAAGTCGAACAAGAAATTTACTCCGCTAGGGACTCTGTCCCTAGACCCTGCAATGGGTTTCACCCCTGGACCTTTTGCTCGCTTCGCTCGGTGAGCCTTTTACTTTGCATTGGCTTTTCAACCAAATTACGCAAACAGTTCCCCTGCCGTATCTTTATAATACTCCGCCTGTGCCGCCCACATTGCTGTATATATTCCGCCTTTGGCGATAAGCTTTTCATGGCTGCCACGCTCTATTATGTGGCCATTGTCAAGAACTGTTATATCATCGCAGAAACGGCAGGAGGACAGACGATGTGAAATGTAGATAGCCGTTCTTGTTCCAACAATGCTGTTAAATTTTGTGTAGATGTCATATTCAGATATAGGGTCGAGTGCTGCGGTGGGTTCGTCAAGGACTATAAACGGCGAGCCTTTGTATATCGCCCTTGCAAGACATAGCTTCTGTGCCTCTCCGCCCGAAATTTCCACACCGTTCTCATCAAAATCCTTGTAAAGACAGGTTTCAATGCCGTTCTCCATAGTTTTAAGACGGTCGCCAAGACCAGCACGGATAACACAGTCTGTCACACGCTCGGGGTCATATTCCGTATCGGCAGCAACATTCTCCGCAAGGCTGAACGAAAACAGCTTGCTGTCCTGAAACACCACCGAGAAAAGCTCCATATACTCTTCGTATTTATATTTTCTGATATCAATTCCGTTGAGCGTTATCTCGCCCTCGGTGGGATCGTACAGCCTGCAAAGCAGCTTAACAAGCGTCGATTTTCCGCAGCCGTTCTTGCCCACAAGAGCCATTTTCTCGCCAATTCGCCATTTCAGATTTATGTCTTTAAGAGTATATTCCTCGCTGTCGGGATATTTGAACCAGACATGCTTGAACTCAAATTCATATTCGTTATCATCACGCTTTTCCGTAGGGATAGTGCCCTTGTACTTTTCGTCGGGAATATCAAGAAAGTCAAAATATTTCTTGCAGAAAGTCGGCGTTATTTTCAGCAGTCCGTAAAAGTCTGAAAGATCTGAAACGCCTGCGGATATCTTTTCAAAGTACAGTGCAAAAGCTATCACCTCGCCTGGAGATAACATTCCGCTTGCCGCCCTCATGACCGCAAAGCCGTACATAAGTGCCTTTGTGAGGATATTGACCACCTGACAAAGAAAATTCGGCAGCATAGCTGACTTATAAGCTTTGAACCAACCCTCTGCTATCTCATCTCGTGCTTTATCAAGCTCTTTATCAATAAGATTTTGCTGGGAATATATTCTTATCTCTTTGCCGTTTCGATAATTGCGGAGAATGTAATTACTGAAAAAGCCATCTGCACGGTTTGCCTGAATGACCTTTTTGTCATTTTGTACCTTTTCAAAACCAAGTATCGCTTTAGGGTTTATGACCAAAGATTTGAGCATTTCAAGCAAAACAGTTATTATAACTACCGCAAGAAAGCCCCATATAGACTGAATGAAACCGCTGAAGCCTGCTGTGGTGACAGGCTTTACAAAAACCATTGGTATGATAAGTATAACACCTGTGATTATCAAAAATAGTCCGCCGATAGAATATATGACATATTTGCACAATGCCGGTATGCCTGCGTTATTATTCTCGACCTGATTATCTGCGTTTGAAAATCTGTTTTGTGTGTCTGTATTTTCAAGGCGGACAAAATCCATTGTCATTACTTTCTGCCAAAGATTTTTATGCAGATTGGTACTTCTGGCAAAAGTCTGAGAACTTGAACGCCTAAAAAGAAACATCTTTGTCATAAATATCACAGCCTGCACGCCAACAACTATCGCCGCATAAGAAAGCAGCGTTCCAACAGGTTTTGACTGCGTAATCCCGTCGATAACAAGGGCAGACAGATATATAAAGACAAATTCCGTGGCAAGCCCCAGCACATACTCAATAGTAACTCTAATGAGATAACCGCTGTCGGCGACCCTTACTGCTTTCAGCGTTCGCTTTATTATCTCACGTTTTTCCTTTGCGGAAAGCTTTTCTTCGTTGTTATTATTATTTTTACTCATTTATCTGCACCCCCCTTATCATTATAATAGGAACTTTGAAGTTCAAAAAGCTCGGCGTATTTTCCGCCCTGCGCCATAAGCTGAGCGTGAGTGCCTGTTTCTGTTAAAGTGCCGTTTTCTATCATTATTATCCTGTCGCAGAACCTTGTTGAGGCAAGGCGGTGTGATATAAAAACGCTTGATTTGCCTTTAGTGAAATCGGCGTATTTCAAATACATCTCCTGCTCTGCGATAGGGTCAAGGGCGGCGGTGGGCTCGTCAAGAAGAAGTATCGGTGCGTCCTTATACAATGCCCTTGCAAGAGCAAGTTTTTGCGTCTGACCGCCTGAAAGCTCTGTGGCATTTTCAAAAACTGACTTCACAAGCCGTGTGTTTTCCTTTTCGGGCAGGCTCATAACTTTATCGTAAAGCCCTGCCTTTTTTAGGCAGTCATAAACTCTTTCACGGTCAAAATTATCTGCATCTGCACCTGCGATATTTTCAGCGATAGTCACCGCAAGCAGGGCGATATCCTGAAAAACAGCGCCGAAAAGTGTGAAATATTCATCACGATTATAGCTGTTCACAGGCTTTCCGTTAAGAAGTATCTCGCCCTCTGTAGGGTCATAAAGTCCGCACATAAGCTTTATAAGCGTGGTCTTTCCTGCGCCGTTAAGTCCCACAAGTGCAAGCTTTTCGCCCTTATGCAAAATAAATGAAATATTTTGGATAGTCGGCTTTTCAGCGCCTGAATATTTGTAGCTGACGTTCCTAAATTCAAGCTCGCACTCCCCTGTCGGAAGTTTTTCGCCCTTGCCACGATTTGTTTTATCGGGCATATCGAGATATTGTCTTGCATAGGAAGTATTGTTTGATAGCCATTTGAAACCTGAGAACTTGTCAAAAGCAACTCTGACAGAATGACCGAAATTCCATAAGGAATTGAAATACAGCACAAAGTCGCCTGCGCCGATATTGCCTTTAACTACCATATAAATAACATAAGCATAGGCGGCAAGATCTGCAAGCTGCAAGATGATAGTTGACACCACATTGTGGCGAAATGTCCATTCGTCCTGCTGTTCATACCAATTCAAGCGGTTTGCATATGAGCGGTCAAAGATCTTTGTAAACCATTTGTCCATTCCGAAAATGCGTACATCTTTTGCCGAAGAAAAATCTCTGCCTGCGTCGCCGATATAATTAAGCTCACGGTCATACTGCTGCCAATTATCTGCCATATTCCATACCCACATCATTTTGTGACGTTCAAGATAATAGACCGTAATGGCAGGAACGCCAACGATAAGTATCATTATAGGGTCAAGCATTGAAAGTATACCGCCATATGCTGCGAGCTGTATCAGCGCCATAAGAAAGCCTTCAATAGTATCAACCGTCTGATAGGTTATGTAGTCTGAACCTGTCCGAGCTTTTTGCATTAGGTTGTTGTTATCACAACTTTCGTTGTTTTCATAATCAGTTGACATATGCTTGCGGAGCATTTTTCTCGTCATATGGTGAACAAACTTAAAGTAGCCCACATATCCACGGTAATCTTTCGTTTCATTTTCAATGTACTTTGACATAAATTCGCCGACTATAAGCAGCAGACATATGACAGCAAGCCTTATGCGTGATGATGTTCCCAGAGCAAGCTCAACAACATATTTGCTTGTGAACGTATCAAAAAGCGTGGCGGCAACGTTTGAAAATATATGCAATACGATCAACATCAGCATTATCGGCTGGCTTTTCCAAAGCTCATAAAGGGTATACCGCATATTTTCAAAGGTCTTGTACTTTATCTTGCTTTGCTCTTTGTTGTACTCGTCACGCGCTTTCTGGCGTTTTTCTTTTGTATACTTTGCAATTTTTACACGTTTCATATTCTCACCTCACATTCATCATACAGCAAAAAGACCGCCCGTGTTGATTTCTGCACGAACGGTCAAAATACGGCACGAATGGCAATATAGTTTACAGTTTATGGTTAATAGTGAATAGTGAGTAGTTAGTAGTTGGATTTTGTTGATTTTATTATTGATGTGAGTATCTTTATTAGCTCGATGCAATCGGAACTGATGCTTTCATATGTCACCTCATAACTATTAACTATTCACCATCAACTATTAACTATTGAGCGGCACCATTATTTCGGTGGCAAACACGCCCTCTTCATTCTGACGATTAACATATCCGCCGTACCTTTTCGCAACTCTGTCGATTCGGAATAAGCCGTAGCCGTGTTCACCCTCTTTGGTGGAGAGATATGTATTTTTCGACTTGCGCACTTTGCCTGCGGAGTTCTGCACAGAAAGATACAACTGTCCTTTCAGCTTGCCGATATACACACGCATAAATCGTTCCTCTTCAGGAAGCGTGCCACAGGCTTCGACTGCGTTATCCAGTATATTTCCAAGCATAGAACAAAGCTCAACATCGCTCATAGGCAGTTTGTCGGGAACATTCGCTTTTACGTTAAGCTTTATGTTCATTTTCTCCGCAACATTCAGCTTGCTGTTGAGGATAGCATCCGCCATAACATTGCCCGTCTTTATTACAGTATCCACAGTGTCAAGATCGTCCGCAAGCTCGTTGAGATAGTCAGACAGCTTATCATAATTGCCCTCTGAGAGCTGAATTTTCATATTGTTGATATGGTTGCGGTAATCGTGCCGCCAGCCACGCACCTGACGATACATATTCTGTATCTCACGCACCTGCTTTTCGATAAGCTCGCTCTGAAAGCGCTCTATTCGGCAGTCTATCATGTTATATAGGGTGCGGCGGATTAGGAATAATCCTACAACGCAGAGTGCTGAAAATAAGATTACCGCACCTATTATGATTGCTATTTTCATATTAGTCCTCACAATCACTTATAGGTTCAAACCCTTGACTTATTAGACATTCATTAAGTAGTTCAAAAAACATATTAACAGCTTTATCTTCGTCACCTTCAGTTTCGTAAATCAATGAACAATAATTCAATACGGTCTTGTTATGACCAAGCAACTTGACAGCAACAAAATCGTTAAAGCCCTCAGGCAAAATATGGTGTTTTTCATCATTGAAATGCAATTTAGCTGCACAGTTGTAACCGTTGAAAAAGTTTTGTAAGAACTCCAATGACATTTTACCAATATACATACCAGGACGTCGTTTAATATTAGCTAATAATTTTCTTTCGACTATATTTATATCTGTTATTGCGTTTTCCATAACTTTATCCTTTCGTATAGAACTGAATAAATTTCTCATTTACATCTTTATAAAGTCGCCGAGAAAGCGGAATAATCGTACCGTTATCAAGAGCAATTTCCGTCTTGCCGATACTCCGCATAAACCGCAGATTTACGATGTACGAGCGGTGAGGACTCACAAATCCATTCAGCCTCATTGCAAAAAATCTGCTTATACTCACCATGCAGTCTATTATCCTATCGTCTGATAAGTGAACTGCTGTTTTTCTGCCGAAAGCTTCAATGTAAGTTATTCTGTCGGCTGATATATGTGTCGCTCCGTTGGTGGTTTCAATAATCAGCTCGTCAGCTTTGTCGGAACGTTTCTCTACATATTTATCGAGAACAGCGAACAGCTTTTCCTTAGCTACGGGCTTTAGCAAGTAATGCAGGGCTTCAACGTCATACCCCTCAGCAATGTAATCGGAATAGCCCGTAATGAACACTATCGGGAGCATATCCCCATTAGAACGAAGGTGCTTGGCAAGCTCCATACCATTGAGCCTATCCATTTCAATATCCAGCAGGATAAGGTCGCAAGGCTTGTCGGGATATGAAAACAAGAAGCTTTCTGCACTTATGTATTCGTCAATATCAAGCGCAAAAGGCTTGTCGGCAGACCATTCTGCGAGAAGCCGACGCATTTCTTTTATTTGATTTTCGTTATCGTCGCATATTGCTATTGTCAGTGGCATTTAGTTCACCTTAAAAAGTTTTGATTTTTTTTAATTATATCATATCAGTTATTTTTTTGCAACAAAACATATTCAATAAATGGAAATCTAAGCAACGCAAAAAAAGCGGAACGCCCCACACAGGACATTCCGCTTAAATCAAACTATTCTATTTAGTTATATTCAGGGAGCGATTATCTTGCACCCTCAGCAAAGCCGCTGTCAACAAGATCAACAAGACCCTTTACTGCTGCTTCCTCATCTGGACCGTCTGCAATGATCCTGATAGTTGTGCCGCCTACGATGCCAAGTGAAAGGATTCCAAGAAGGCTCTTTGCGTTTACTCTTCTCTCCTCTTTCTCTACCCAGATAGATGACTTGAATTCATTTGCCTTCTGGATGAAAAATGTTGCAGGGCGTGCGTGAAGTCCTACCTGATTCTGTACTACTACGTCTTTTACGAACATACTGATCTCTCCCATTCATTATAATGCTGTTAAACTCCCTAATTAAGGGACTTTTTCAAGATACCCTCAGGTTATTTGATATATTTATTATACTCGACAAGTCTGCCTTAGTCAACGCAAATTTTAGACAAACAAGCGAAAAACCCTCAATTTTCAGCACAATGCTCTAAACTTTGCAACTTTTGCGATTAAACTTGTGATATATCCACAACACAGATTTTTACATTATATCACTTTGTACAAATTCATTTAACAATTATGTGAAAAGTGTTGAAAACCAATATCACTTTTTATTCTCTTTTTCTTCTAATTTGTGTATAATAGCCAAATCTTTTTCCGTCAGCGGACTTCTTTCCAACAGCTCAGGACGCTTCAAATAGGTGGCTTTTACAGCCTCCTCACGGCGCCATTTCGCTATCTCAGCATGATTGCCCGATAGAAGCACTTTAGGCACTTCCCTGCCGTGCCACACCTCAGGACGTGTGTACTGTGGATATTCCAGCAGACCATTATAATGGCTCTCGTCCTCATAGCAATCCGCCTGCGAAAGCGTTCCCTCCAGCATTCTCACAACGCAGTCCACCAGCACCAGTGCAGGAAGCTCTCCGCCGGTAAGCACATAATCCCCCACGGATATTTCTTCATCGACTATCTCGTCGATGACCCTGCTGTCCACTCCCTCATAATGACCGCATAATATAAATATGCTGTCAAGCCGAGAAAGTTCCTTTGCACGCTTCTGGGTCAGCGTTTTTCCCTGTGGGGACATATAGATAACGTGGGGCTTTGCCTTTCCAGCTGTTACCGACTTGTAGCAGTTGTAAATAGGCTCGCACTGCATGAGCATACCCTGTCTTTCACTGTAAGGGGTATCGTCTACTCTGCGGTGCTTGTCCTGAGTGTAGTCCCTGATATTATGACACGTTACCGTGAAAATATTCTTAGCCCTTGCCCTGCCTACTACGCTTTCAGAAAGATAATTCTCAAGCATTTCAGGAAAAAGCGTTGCAATATCTATGTTCAAATCAATTCCTCCATATCATGTCAAAAGGCTGGTAAGCCCAGTTTTCCGAAGCACTGTTCAAATGCTCCTGCACAGAGCCGCCGCTTTTTTCATAGTATCCTATGCCCTGCACAACACCGATAGTCACCACAATAGCGATTATTATCACCACAAATAAACTCCACAAAGCAGACCTGCGCTTCTTCGGCTTGTTGCCCTCGTTATTATAGTATACCCTCAGACTTGTGAGCATATTGTCAAGCTCCATAAAGCTCAGCCCCTCGCCCTTATATGTGTTGGCAAGCCTGTTGAATCCGCTCTCTTTTCTCAGCCTTTTTATAAGCCATTTTTCCTCAGCCCTGGGACTTCTCAGCCTTGGGCTTTCATCTATGTATGCTGTAAAAACTCTCTCGATACATTTCAGCGACTTTTCACGGCTGTTGAGCTTTGGAAATATCAGGCTGAACATTCCGTCAGAATAATCTCTGACAAGCCTTTCTAAGTCCTCGTATTTGCAGAACTTCATTAATCAAAAAGCCCCTCCAGCGGAGTTATCTTCATCACGCCACCCTCGATATCAGTTTCAGCCACAACTTCAGGTATCGCAGGGATAAGCTTAACGTTTCCCTTTTCATCAGTGATGTGATAAACATCGTTTGCGCCTGTCTGACTTACGTCTGTTATCTTGCCGTAGCTTTCACCGCTGTCAGCGTCGACCACTTCAAGACCTATAAGATCCTGAACAAAATAGCAGCCCTCATCAAGCTCCACATCGTCACGGTCGATATAAAGCACCCTGTTGCGAAGCTTCTGAGCCTCCTCCACAGTGTCAACGCCCTTGACTTTCATTACAACGATATTCTTTGCAACTCTCGAACGCTCTATCTCCACAGGAGTACCGCTCTTATAATATAGTGTGTCAAATCCGCAGAGAAATTCAGGTCCATCACACCATGGCTGTACTTTTATCTCGCCCTTTATGCCGAACACCGATACTATCTTTCCAGCTTCAAGATATTTTTTTACGTCCATTTTGATTACCTCCCGATAACAAATCTTACAGCTTTCTTTTTATAGATTGTAACATATTTTTTTACCCTTTGCAACGCTTTAACTACGCTGTTATGCACATAGCTCAGGATATTTACAAAAAGTTTATTAATTACAATTCGGTTACTCAAAACGAACTTTACGCCCCTCTTTTGTACAAAATCACCATGAAAACCTGTGATTTAACAAAAAATTCACACATAAGAGAGCAAAATGTGTTACAATTTGTAATATATCAGACCGCAGACCAGTGCTTGAAACTGCGGTATAAAAGTTTTTTTGCATATTTTCACTATAAAACACTTGCAAAACATATCGTTTTTTGTTATAATAACAATGTGCAGACATCTGCCCTTATGGGGTAATTATGCCCATGGCAGAACTTAGGTCGAAAATTTTTGCAAGTAGAGGGGAATAACTTATGTCAAACAGATTATTTCAGAGCGTTGTTCATCAGATGCGTGACACTATCGACTGCGTCATAGGCGTAATAGATGAGAACGCAACTATCATTGCCTGCTCTGAGCTTTCACAGGTCGGAACGACTAACGAATTCGTTTCGTTAGATCTGGGCGATTCACACGACATTTTTGTTAGAGACGGTTATACCTATAAGCCATTCGGTGCTCATATGAAACCTGACTATGCTGTTTTCGTTGAGGGAACAGACGAGGTGGCAGCAAAGTATGCAAGCATACTTGCCATTACTCTTTCCAGCATAAAGCAGTATTATGACGAAAAATACGACAGAAACAATTTCATCAAGAACGTAGTGCTTGACAACGTGCTGCCGGGCGACGTTCATGTTAAAGCTAGAGAACTGCATTTCAGCGCTGACATTTCAAGAGTCGTGCTGCTTATCAGAATACTCTCCACAAATGACGTTTCAGCTTACGATGTTATCCAGAACCTTTTCCCTGACAAGTCCAAGGACTTCGTTTTCAACATCACTGAGAGCGATATCGTGCTTGTTAAGGAAGTGGCAAACGGCGTTGAGTCAAAGGATCTTGAAAAGCTGGCACGTTCTATTTCCGATACCCTTTCAAGTGAATTCTATACAAGAGTCACTGTAGGTATAGGAACAGTAGTAGAGGGCGTAAAGGATCTGGCAAGAAGCTTCAAGGAAGCACAGATAGCTCTCGAGGTAGGAAAGGTGTTCGATACTGACAAGAATATCGTTTCTTATGACAATCTTGGTATCGCAAGACTTATCTATCACCTGCCTACAACACTTTGCGAAACATTCCTCAAGGAAGTTTTCAAGAAAGGCTCTATCGAGTCACTGGATCATGAAACACTTTTCACTATCCAGAAGTTCTTTGAAAACAACCTGAACGTTTCTGAAACTTCAAGAAAACTGTTTGTTCACAGAAATACTCTTGTGTACAGACTTGAAAAGATCAAAAAGCTCACGGGTCTTGACCTGAGAGAGTTCGACCATGCTATTATCTTCAAGATAGCTCTTATGGTAAAGAAATATCTCTCCGCTAACCCTGTCAAGTTCTAAGTCCTACGAGCGAAAAAGAGGCTTGCTTGCCTCTGTAAAACTAAGGCGGTGTAAATTTTGGTAGAGTTTAAAGACGTGTCCGTTACCTATTCAAGCGGTGTGGACGCTCTGAACAAAGTAAACCTGAAGATAAACGACGGCGACTTCGCTTTCGTGGTAGGTCCTTCAGGCGCCGGAAAATCAACACTTATCAAGCTGGTGCTTAAAGAAATAGATGCGACCAGCGGTACAGTAATGGTAAACGGCTTCAATCTGAAAAAGCTGAGAAGAAGAAAGATACCTGCCCTTCGCAGAACTATCGGAGTTGTTTTTCAGGATTTCAGACTTATCCCTACAATGACAGTTTATGAGAACGTGGCGTTCGTGCTGAGAGTGATCGACGCTCCTGCAAAGTACATAAGAAGCCGTGTTCCGTATGTTATAAGCCTTGTGGGACTTTCCGATAAGGCGAAAAGCTATCCGACCGAGCTTTCAGGCGGTGAGCAGCAGCGTGTGGCACTTGCAAGAGCCCTTGTAAACGACCCACAGCTCATCATTGCCGACGAGCCGACAGGTAATATCGACCCTGCGCTTTCATATGAGATAGTGGAACTTCTCAAAGGCATAAACGAGTGCGGCACTACCATTCTTATGGTTACCCACGAGCATGACCTTGTGCGCTATTTCGGAGGCAGAATTATCAACATCAACAAAGGTCAGATCGCCTTTGACGAAGTGATAGGAGGCTCCAATGAAAGCAAGTAGTTTTAGATATCTTATAAATCAGGGCTTCAAGGGCATTTGGAAAAACAGAATGATGACGTTCGCTTCTTTCTGTATCCTGCTCGTTTCCCTGCTTATGGTTGGCACTTCGGTGCTGGTTTCCATTAACCTTACAAGAATAATCGGCGGTATCGAGGACAAGAGCGAAGTCATCGTTATCGTTAAGGACGGCACAAGTCAGGCTGATATGCAGACCCTTGAGAACAAGCTCAAAGAGGTCGGAAATATCAACACTGTGAGCCTTTATTCAAAGGACGAAGCGTGGAAAAATATGCTCAAGGGCATGACTGACGAGGAAAAGGATTTCTTCCAGTATGCTGACGATAACCCATTGCCGGACACATACAAGGTAACGGTCAAGGATATCGAGAAGATGAGCGAAACAACCACTCAGATAGAGACCTTTGACAATGTTGACTCAACAAAGTCCCCTACAGCATTTGCTGATATCCTTATCAGTATCAGAAGAGTATTTACGATAGTTGCCTTTGCGGTCATTGTGGCACTTGTTGTGGTTTGTCTGATAATCATTTCAAATACCACCAGAGCAAGCGTTTTCGCAAGACGTAAAGAGATCAACATCATGAAATATGTAGGCGCTACCAACAGCTTTATCAGGATACCTTTCTTTATCGAGGGTATGATAGTTGGTCTGCTTGCAGCAGCAGGCGCACTGCTGCTCACAAAGTTTGCCTACGAGGGAATTTACAACATCTTCAATGATGACTTCAAGCTCTGGAGCATTCTCGGTGTTCAGAATTTGTATTCGTTCAAATCCCTCTTGCTCCCTGTTGCAGCATCTTATCTTATCGCAGGCGCTGTTATCGGTGCGGTGGGTACTTCTATAAGCACAGGCAAGCATCTTAAAGTATAATACATTTGCCAAATATAGACATAAGGCAGGCTATGATCCAACGGGGTTTTTAGACTGCCTTTTGTTGCAGTTTAAAGCATATCCTGACATGAGATAAAAAAGAAAGAACGTGCGGGATAATGCATTAGAGAAAGATAAAAACGTGTAAAAATGGTCTTTTTTAAGACGGAGGACAGGTATGAAAACAGGTATATTCACAATGAAGCGAGTATTGGCTTTCACTATCGCCGTAGTCGCTTCCATGACAATGCTTGCAGGCGGCACACAGCCGGTCATGACAGCGCAGAACGCTTCTGCAGAAAGTCAGGCAATAAAGAACAACAAGAAAAAAATATCCTCTGCCAAGGATAAAATAAGCGAGCTTGAACAAAAGCAGGCTGACCTTGACAAGCAGATAAACAGCACAAAGGACGATATCTCCAAGGAGGAAGAAAATCAGAAAGCTATCCAAGAGCAGATAGAAACTGTTCAGGAAACTATACTGACCCTTGAGGATTCTATCACTGACCTTGAAACTGAGATAGCCGACCTTGAAGAGGCTATCGCAAAGAGCGAAATAAAAATAAAAAACAAGAGAACTGAGATAGAAAATGGCGTTGTTGACTTCAAACAGCGTCTTAGAGCAATGTATGTTGCCGGAAATAGTTCATACACCGATATTCTTATTGGTTCGACGGACTTTTATGATATGCTTATGAAAATAGAGCTTGTCAAAAGAGTGGCTGACCATGACAACACCATGATCGACGGACTTGTTGAGCTTAAAGGCGAGTATGAATCTCAGGAAGCAGAGCTTGAAGCCAACAAGACTGAACTTGAAACTAACAAAGCTACCCTTGAAGAGCAAAAGACCTATCACACTGAGCAGAAGAAAAAGCTTGACGACCTTTATGCAAAAAGTCAGGCTGTTATCGACCAGCTTGAGGAAGATAAGGCGGCTTATGAAGCCAATAAGGAGCAGATAAACAAGGAGCAGGAAGACTTCGAGACACAGCTCCAGAAGCTTTACAAGGAGCAGGAGCAGATCAAAAAGAAGGAAGAAGAGGAACGTAAGAAAAAAGAAGAGGAAGAACGTAAGAGAAGAGAGGAAGAAGAACGTAGACAACAGCAGAATAATAACGGCAATTCTTCACCTTCTAATGCAAACGGCAACACCTCTAACAGCGGTCAATCTTCTACCAATAACGGTGACTACAATTATACCGACAAGAGCCAGTTTACATGGCCGGTACCGGGTTATTATCATATTTCCTACGGCGTGGGTTGGCGCTGGGGCGCTTATCACAAGGGTATCGACATCTGGTCTCCCGGAATAAGAGGCGCAAAGATATGCGCTGCCGCTGAGGGTACTGTTATACTGGTCAGCAACACCTGCACACACGATTATGGCAAGAACGGCTCATGCGGCTGCGGCGGCGGTTATGGAAACTACTGCATAATCGACCACGGCAACGGCTACTGGACCCTTTACGGTCACTCACAGTATATGAGCGTAACACAGGGTCAGCACGTCAACAAGGGCGACGTTCTGGGTATTGTCGGCTCAACAGGATATTCAACGGGCGACCACCTGCACTTTGAGGTGCGCTTGAACGGCGTGGCTCAGAATCCGTCAAATTATGTATAAACAGGCAATGACGAAGGGTCTTGCCCCACAACCAAAGGAGTCTTTTATTTCATGAACAGGCTTTACAGCTTAAAACGTATTCTCACTTTCATTATCGCATTCGCTGTTACCGCTGGTATTGCAGGAAGCAGCTACAATTCTTCTTTGAAGATAACCTCAGCGGACACTGAAAGCTCACAGGGGGAGGACTATAGCTATACTGAATCTGTGGCTGATGGAGGTCAGCAAAGCGATGAACAAACAGAAAATGACGATAATTCTCAAGAGGAGTCAACAGGTTTTGACATCACACAGTATGCAGAACAGCTAAGAGAGCTATCAAAAAAGCAGACGGAAATAAACGAACAGCTCGACCAATATGATGAGGACATTGAGAAAAGTGAGAAAAAGCAGAAGCTTCTGAAAGAAAAGATAGATTCTATAAATGACGAGATAGACGTTCTCAACTCTTACATGACCGCACTGGAGCTTCAGATAAACACCAATCAGCGAAATATCGAGAAGAAGCAGGCTGAGATAAACAAGGGTATAGAGGACTTCAAGCAAAGATTAAGGGCAATGTATATCGCAGGGTCGGACAGCTACACCACAATGCTTTTGGAATCAGACAGCTTTTATGACATACTCATGAGATTAGAGCTTATAAAGCGTGTAGCACACCATGATGACACTATCATTGATAACCTTATAAAACTCAAAACTGAATATGAGGATATGCAAAAGACCCTTGACAAGCAGAAAGCCGAGTATGACGCTCAGTATACGCAGTATACACAGCAGAAGGATATGCTTAGTCAGCTTTACCGCTCCAGTACAAAAACACAGCAAGAGCTTAAAGCTAAGCAGAAAAAGCTCAGAGAGCAGAACGAAGCCTATGAGGCGGAGCGTGAGCAGTTTGAGGGCAGCCTTTCCGGCATACTGAAATCGTCAGGCTCAGGCGGAACAGCAAGAGATAACGAAGTTTCCGCCACAATGGCGCTTGCAGATGTGAAGCTTGAGGAGCTTCACAAGGAGATAAATGACCGCCTTGACAAGGGCGAAAAGCTTGGAGATACCGAGCCTGATTACTACTTCGCATGGCCTGTTCCGGGGGCTTACTCCGTATCATCAGGCGTGGGCGCACGATGGGGCTCATATCACACGGGTCTTGATATTCCTGCGGCTCACGGCACGCCTATTCACGCTTCATGCAGCGGCAAGGTCATAAAGATAAACACCACCTGCACTCATGACTACGGCAAGGAGGAGTCCTGCGGCTGCGGCGGCGGTTATGGAAACTATGTTATTATCGACCACGGCAACGAGTTCATCACTCTTTACGGACATCTCACGGAGGTAGATGTAGAGATAGGCGACGAGGTGAAAAAAGGCGACGTTATCGGCAAAATGGGTTCGACCGGCTTTTCAACAGGCGACCACCTGCACATTGAGATACGCTATCAGGGTTATATATTGAACCCTGCGTTCTATCTTGATGTTACACAATAAAAAAATCGACCTCTTATGGAAAACCATAAGAGGCCTTTTTTTATCTTATTTTGAAGCTCTCAAACGCTTACAAAGCCGTGAAATGATCGCTGTGATAAATCTTGTTCCTGCAGTGCAAAGAAGCATTATCACGGGGATAAATGTGACGATATATCTAGGTGGATTTTCCCATATAAGGAAAAAGAGTATAACTCCCGTGAGAGTCACTATGCTGAAAAACAAAACAGAGTGGCGACGCTTGCCAGCGGCATAAACTGCACCAAACGCCATTGCTATGAGCATTGCACTGTGATAGCCGTCTACATAGCTACCAAGCAAGCGGCTGTTCAATACCTCTCGCAAACCTCCTGTGGGTTCAGAGCGTGAGAGATATTTGCCATAGGAAAAACCACCGCTGTCCCACGTTCTGGCGACTTTGTGATAAGCCATTTTGCAGGCTTCATAAGGGGTGCTTATGTTTTCAAGGCGGGCTTTTATTTCCCGGATATTCGCCTGCTTTTTGGCGTCATATGTATCAAATGACATTGTGAAGTCAACGTCCTCGTCAACGTGGGTCTTGTATTCGCTGTTAAGGCTCATCATTATCCAGTGTGTAACAGGGAAACGATATCTGTCTACCATTTTTTCATCAGAGATACCCATAGCAAGACCGCCATAGTATGCCGCCTTTGACACACCAATAAACAGCATAACAGCCGCAAGGCTCAGGATAGCTCCCTTTTTTACACCCATTTTCAGCACAAAAAATATCATCACTGAAATCAGCATTACTGCAATGCTTCCCTTGACAGTGTTTCCAAGTGCGATAAAAAGGCTTGCTATAAGAGCATAGACAACGCTTTTGGTTTTGCTTTTTTCTTTCACCGCAAGGGTCAGAAAATAAAGGGTACAGCTTACAAATATCATGCCTGCTGTGTCAGAATGAAAAAACGGCGTATACAGAAGCATAACAGGCATAAGTGCCGAAATAATGCCGCAAAAAAGCCTTTGGCTGTTAAGTTTGAATATCCTCTCCCCTGTGAGAAAGTTCATTATTACGCTAAGTTGAATAAGAATTACGTTAAAGGTCTGCCCCGCATAGATGCTCACGCCGCCGGTGAAAAGCTTCCATAAGGCGAAAAATGGTATCTGCAAATATATCATGCCCCATGTGTTAGGGTATTTTGCAGCATAAATACGATAGCTTTCTTTGATGCTCCCCAGGTCTTCACCCATGACAAAGCGTTTTGCGAACTCCCCTGTTATTTTTGGGTCAACCATTTCGTAATTGTAATAAAGATAACGCACAAACAATATCTGCAATGCAAGCAAAATCAGGCAGAAAAAAGCAAATATAAGTCTGACACGCTTTTTGGTAAGCTTCTTTTCACAGCGTTTCAGAGCAATATACAACACTATCGCCGCCGCAAGGAAAAATGGTCCAAGATAAAGCATTTGTATGTTACTGCGTTTTATGTATGAGATAAACACAGTTGCAGTGCAACAGCAGCACACGATCATGCTTGTGACCGCAAAAAATCGGTCAGTTTTCTTCACAAACATTTTTAGCTCCTTATTAGGGTGTATCCTCATAATATATTTTTTACATGAGTTCGCCCTGTTTTTTTATTTTGTTCTATATTTCTACATTTAAATTATATCATCAACGGAAATAAGTTTCAATTATTTTAACAACTGAAATTGAAGGAATTTTTTTTAGTTTTTTTAGTGAAGAAAACAAAAAAATTGCCGCTCTGTTGCAAAATACAGAGCAGCGAGTATTAGTATAAGACCATTATTTTGTGCCGAAGATTCTGTCACCTGCATCGCCAAGACCAGGAACGATATAAGCGTCCTCGTTGAGCTTTTCATCAAGGTTGCCTACATAAATGTCGATATCAGGGTGAGCCGTTCTCAGAGCGTCAAGACCCTCAGGAGCAGCGATTATGCACATGAACTTGATGTTCTTGCAGCCCTTGTCTTTCAAAAAGTCAACAGCCTGTATCGCAGATCCGCCTGTCGCAAGCATTGGGTCGCAGACAATAACAAGTCGCTCGTTTATTCTATCAGGGAGCTTGCAGTAATACTCATGTGGCTCGTGTGTGACCTCGTCACGATAAAGACCGATATGTCCTACCTTTGCAGACGGAACGAGTGCAAGAAGTCCGCTTACCATGCCAAGACCTGCCCTCAGGATAGGCACGATAGCGAGCTTTTTGCCGCAAAGCATAGGGAGCTTTCTTGTGGTGATAGGTGTTTTCACCTCAACGTCCTCTGTTGGAAGATCTCTCATAGCCTCATAACCCATGAGCATTGCTACCTCTTCCACAAGTATACGGAACTCTCTTGTTCCGGTCTTTTCGTCACGCATAAGCGTTATTTTGTGCTTTACAAGCGGGTGATTGATGATATTTACGTTTCCCATTTTCCCATTTCCTTTCGTAATGATTTATAAATTCGCATTTTTTTGTGTGCAGTAACGTGCGAACACTGTTCGCCTCTGCAATTTTGTTATAATTATTTCTTGGCTGCGTTGCCTTTTTTCTTTGAGAGCATAACGTTTGTAAGAATGCCAAGGATAAGTGCTGCCGCTACTTCTGTGAGTGTTATATCACCGAATGTGAGTGTCAGACCGCCGATACCTGCAATGAGGATAACGGACACAACAAAGAGATTTCTGTTATCGTCAAGGTTTGCGTCCTGTATCATTTTAAGACCTGAAACTGCGATAAAGCCGTAAAGAGCGATACAAACGCCACCCATTACGCAGGCAGGGATAGAATCAACGAACGCAACAAGCGGAGTGATAAATGAAAACAGCATACAGCCTATTGCTGCCGCAAAGATAGTTACAACAGAAGCATTTCCTGTGATAGCAACGCAGGCAACGGACTCGCCGTATGTTGTGTTCGGACAGCCACCGAACAGTGCGCCTGCAATAGAACCAACACCGTCGCCGAGAAGCGTTCTTGTAAGACCAGGCTCTTCAAGGAGGTCATGATCGATAATAGAAGAAAGGTTTTTATGGTCAGCAACGTGTTCTGCAAAAACAACAAGTGCAACCGGCACATAGGCTACAAATATAGTAGCAAAATATGTGAAGTCGAACTCCTTAAGACCTTTCAGACCTGAAACGAACGCAAAGTCAGGCAGGCTAACAAATGTTTTCAGTGAAACGCTGCCGTCTGTGAGCATATAGCTGCTGAAAACGCTGAAATCTACTATTTTAAGTGCGTCAATATCACATATATTGCCGATAACAGTGAAGATTGCTGCGGCTGCATAGCCTGCAAGGATACCGATTATAAAAGGTATAAGTCTGGGTGTTTTCTTGCCATATGTTGAGCAAAGCATTACCACTGCGAGGGTAATAAGTCCACAAACAAAAGCCACATATGATGAACCAACAGGCACATTGGATACAGTTTTTATAATCTCAGGTGTGCCGCTGTCGGTGGAGACTGCATACTCTGTTACCTGCTTTGTTACGTCGCCTTTGACGAGGTCGCCGATAGCGTTTCCTGCAAGGGAAAGTCCGATTATAGCAACGGTCGGTCCTATTACCACCGCAGGCATGAGCTTATTGAGCCAGCCTACTCCAACAAATTTTACTACTATTGCGATAACGACATATACAAGTCCTGCAAGGAATGCACCAACGATAAGTCCAAGCATGCCAAGCTGCATTGAAACGCCGCCTGCAAAGGCCGCTGCCATAGAGCCTAAAAAGGCAAATGACGAACCGAGGAACACAGGGCTTTTTCTTTTTGTAAAAAGGATATAAACTATAGTTCCCACACCTGCACCAAACATTGCAGCCGCAGGAGTAAGACCGTTGCCGATAATAAGCGGCACAGCAATGGTCGCCGCAAGGATAGCCAACATCTGCTGAAGTGCGAACACTACCAGTTGACCAGCCTTTGGCTTGTCTGAAACATCAAAAATAAGTTTCAAAATAACACCTCATTCATATTTATTCTTTTCCCATACAAAAGGAAAAATACTTCTTTTCGGCGGCTTTTCCGACACAAACCACCTTTTTAATTTTAACTTATAACAATATTTTTGTCAATGAGCTAAATGCCGTATTTCAGCAGGATTTTTTGTGCGTAATTGCCCATTTTCTTTGACAAAAAAGCCATTTTGCGTTATAATAGCAATTGATATATTGTATTATGTGAGGTAACGACATGAAAAATTACAGATATGTTCTTTTTGACCTTGACGGCACGCTTACTGAGTCGGGCGAGGGCATAATAAATTCGGCTGTATACGCACTGAAAAAGTTCGGCATAGAGCCTGAGATGAGCACCATGACAAAGTTTCTCGGTCCACCGCTGAAAGACTCTTTCAGGGATTTTTACGGCTTTGATGGTGAAAAATGCGAGCAGGCTGTTAAATACTACCGTGAATATTACACCACCAAGGGCATTTTCGAGAACCGTGTTTATGACGGCGTTGAGGAATGTCTTAAAAAGCTGTCAGAGGCTGGGCTTCACCTTGCGGTGGCGACTTCAAAGCCGCAGGTATTTGCGGTAAAGATACTGGAGCATTTTCACCTTGCACAGTATTTTGACTACATAGGCGGTGCGGAGCTTGACGGCTCCAGGAGCGTAAAGGCGGACGTTATCGTGCACACTTTGAAAAACTGCGGAGTTAATGACCGCTCGCAGGTGATAATGGCAGGCGACAGGCATCATGACGTGCTTGGTGCAAAAGCTCTTGGTATAGATTGTATCGGTATGCTTTACGGCTACGGCACAAGAGAGGAGCTTTCGAAGGCAGGTGCGGTGTATATAGCCGAAACGCCTCTGGAAGCCGCAAAATGGCTTCTGGGATAAATTTGACAGGTGTACAAAAGAGCGAAAACCTATTGCAAAAGTCAAATGTTTATGATATAATAAAATAAATTATTATGTGGCGGCATAAGAAATAAGCTTGTGATCCTGCCACGATCAAGAGGAGTTGTTTTCTGTGATAAAGTTTCGCAACCACATTGGAACTATAGGTATATCCACTGGATATCTCAGACAGCTTATCTCGGATACTGCCGAAAGCTGTTTCGGCGTGGCAGGACTTAACGCCTATGGTGCAAAACAGGGCGTTTCTGCAATGCTAAAAAAAGAGAATACCACAAAGGGCGTTATCATTCGTCAGGACGGCGACGAGCTTATCGTTGACCTGCATATCACTGTGAATTACGGTATCAACGTTGGTGCTATCGTTGACAGTATCATTCACAAGGTCAATTATGTTCTGACAGAGCAGGCAGGAGTCAATGTGAAGTCTGTGAACGTTTACGTTGACGAAATGACGGGCTGACGTTCCGCCTGAGGATATTGATAACAGTATAGGAGGAAAACTATAGTGATAAACGGAGGCTTGCTGCGTGACGCTGTCATAAGTGCCGCACACAGCATATCTAACAAGAAAAAATCAGTTGACGAGCTTAACGTGTTCCCAGTACCTGACGGAGATACAGGAACTAATATGTCAATGACTATAACAAATTCCGTAGCAGAGCTTGAAAATCTCAGCGATGATACAGACTGCTCAGTTGTGGCAAGCACAACAGCTTCTGCACTTCTTAGAGGTGCAAGAGGAAACTCAGGCGTTATACTTTCGCTTATTTTCAGAGGCTTTGCAAAAGGACTTGCAGGCAAAAAGGAAATGGGTGCGAACGAACTTGTTGAATCACTGGAGCAGGGCGTTTCAGGAGCATACAAGAGCGTAATGAAGCCTACAGAGGGAACTATCCTGACAGTTGCAAGAGAGTCTGCGGAGAAAGCAAGAGAAATGCTCCACTCCACAAACGATCCTATTATTATAATGGAGGAAGTTTGCAAACAGGCTGAACTTTCACTGAACGAAACACCAAAGCTTCTCCCTGCACTTGCCAAGGCAGGCGTTGTTGACGCAGGCGGCAAGGGACTTCTCATTATCTTTGAAGCAATGAGAGATGTATTCAAGGGTGGCGAAATAGTAAAGGCTGATGCTCCTGCACAGAAACAGCAGGTAACAGTCGACACATTTGCGGCTACTGTTGGTCAGTATGACTGTGAGATACACTTCACATACTGCACTGAAATGATAATCACAAAGAAAGCTGACGCTGACGATTCATCAAAGCTGAGAGCTTATCTTGAAACTATAGGTGACTGCGTTGTAGTTGTCGAGGACGATGAGATAATAAAGGTACACGTTCATACCAACGACCCTGGTAAGGCTATCCAGAAGGGTCTTGAATTTGGCTACATCAATCTGCCAAAGATAGAAAATATGAAGCTCCAGCACAAGGCCAGACAAAAAGAAGCAAAACAGGAGTTCGTTCCTGCAAAGCCTGAAAAGCAGTACGGCTTTGTTGCGGTTGCGGCAGGAAACGGCATTGAGTCAATGTTCAGAGATATCGGTGTTGACTGCATCGTTAAGGGCGGACAGACCATGAACCCTTCTACTGAGGATATACTTGCGGCAATAATGTCATGCCCCGCTGAAACGGTTTTCGTTCTGCCAAACAACAAGAACATCATCATGGCGGCCGAGCAGGCTGTTAAGCTTGCAGACAGAAAGGTATGCGTGCTTCAGACAAGGACTATACCGCAGGGAATGTCAGCAATGCTGGCATTTGACCCTGACGCTGATTTCAATACGAACCGCATTGAGATGACCAATGCACTTGAAAGAGTTGCCACAGGTCAGGTAACATTTGCGGCAAGAGATTCTGACTATGAGGGTCACGCTATCAAGCAGGGCGAGATACTCTGCATTGAAAACGGCAAGCTGAGCTTTGTTGAAAAAGACGTTTCAAAGGCGGCATACAAGCTCACAAAGAAGCTTGTTAAGGGTGACAGCTCATTCATCACTATCCTTTACGGCTCAGACGTTACAGACGAGGCGGCTGAGGCACTGCAAAAGCAGGTAGCTGCGAAGTTCTCAAATCTTGATGTAAACCTTATAAACGGCGGTCAGCCTGTTTACTACTACATCATTTCTGTAGAATAAGATAACAAGGCGGACGGCATTGAGCTGTCCGCTTTTTTATGGAGGAAGTATGGACAATGCTGTGAAGATAAAGTGCCGCAAGTGCCTGCTTGAGGACATGGACGAGAATGATTTTCTCCGTGATATGCGTTCGCACATTGAGGCATATCCTACGGACAAGAGGGTATCAGAGGAAGAGTATCGTCGGCGGTTGGATTTTTGCAAGGGCTGCGAAAAGCTTGTGGACGGAATGTGCGTTTTATGCGGCTGTTATGTTGAGCTGAGGGCGTTGAAGATAGGTATGCGTTGTGCGGATATAAACAAGAAGTGGTAAATGATTCGGGCAGGTTTGTTGTGCCGCAAAATCGCTTTCGCTCTTTGCGGGTTTTACTTTGTTTAATGGGATAGGAAAAAGCGGTGCAGAGATTTGTTCTCCGACACCGCTTTATTATTTCTTTTACTGTTGTGTGCTTTTTTACTTTTCTGCACCGCTTGAGCACAACTCTGGTCAGCTATGCTCATTCCTCACTCCTCACTCCTCACTTACCTAACTCCTCACTTACTCCGCCATTGCTTCTTCCATTTCCTTTACAAGCTCTCCGAACATTGCAAGTGCCTCATTGATAGGCTGAGTTGTTGCCATATCTACACCTGCACCCTTAAGCAATGAGATAGGGTCAGTTGAGCAGCCGCCTTTCAGGAAGCCTATATAGTCCTTTACCGCAGGTTCGCCATACTTCAATATCCTCTGTGAAAGTGCAATAGCCGCAGAATATCCTGTTGCATACTGATAAACATAATAGTCATAATAGAAGTGCGGTATCCTAGCCCACTCCAATTTTATCTCATCATCAAGCACTATTCCGTCACCGAAATAAAGCTTGTTTAGCTCGCCGTAAAGCTCGTTCAGCCCCTCGGCTGTCAGACTCTCCCCTGCAGCTGCCATTTCATTTATTTTCAGCTCAAACTCTGCGAACATTGTCTGACGGTAAAGTGTGGTGCGGAACTGTTCAAGAAAGTAATTTATAAGATACGCTCTCTGCTTTTTATCCTCGGTATTTTTCAGCAGATACTGCATAAGAAGCGCTTCATTGCAAGTTGAGGCTACCTCTGCCACGAAGATAACGTAATCTGAATATACCACAGGCTGATTTTTATTTGAAAGATACGAGTGTATAGCGTGACCCATTTCGTGCGCCAGCGTAAACATACAGTTAAGTGTATCCTTATGATTGAGTAGCACATAGGGGTGAACTCTTGCACCTGCGGAATATGCTCCACTTGTTTTGCCCTCGTTCTCGTAAACGTCTATCCAGCGGTTTTCAAAGCCCTCTTTGAGTATTGCAAGGTAATCCTCTCCCATAGGTGCAAGGGCTTTCAGGACAGTTTCCTTAGCCTCCTCAAAAGTTATCTTCATATCTGCGTCAGGAACAACAGGCGTATAAAGATCATAGAAATGAAGCTCATCAACGCCCAAAATCTTCTTTCTCAGAGCAACATAATCGTACATATAGTGCATATTGTCATGAACAGCCTCGATAAGATTTTTGTACACTGAAACAGGTACTTCTGTTCCGTCCAAAGCGGCTTCAAGACTTGAATCATATCTTCTTGCCTTTGCATAGAAGTTCACCGCTTTTATCTGTGCCGACAGTGTTGCCGCACAGGTGTTCTTGAATTTGTCAAATGTGCCGTACATAGACTCGAAAGCCGACTTTCTCAGCACTCTGTCATCGCTCTGCACCAGTGGTATATAGCTTCCGTGTGTGACCTGATGAGCCTTGCCATCCTTATCCACAGCGTCAGGGAAACGCAGGTCTGCGTCAGAAAACATAGAGTAGATATTCTCAGGGGACTGACCCATTTCACCGGTCAGGGCAAGTATCTTCTCCTCAGCCTCAGAGAGGATATGAGCCTTTTTACGACGCAGCTTATCCAGCGCACGCTTATAAATCTTCAACTCAGGCTTATCCTCATAGAATTTCTGAAGCTTATCCTCCTCGATAGAAATTATCTCAGGTGTTTCAAAGCTTCCTGCTGAGTTTACTGCAACATAAGCGTTCATAAGCTGACCGATAAAGCCCTGATACTTTGCATTTGCAGTGTCCTCGTCAGAACGTCTTTGAGCATAGTTGCCAAGGCTGTCACAAAGCACAGATATATCGTCTGAAAGCTGCATAAAATCATAAAGCGTGTCAGCACTCTCGCTAAGCCTGCCCTTGAACGCCGCTATCCTCTCAGGCATAGCCTTAAGCTTCTGCAAGTCCTCCGCCCACTTTTCGTCAGTGGCATAAATATCCTCCAGTGCCCACTTGAACTGTTCAGGCACTTCACTTCTCTTAGGTATTCTTTCCTCGCTCATTTTCATGACCTCGTTTCTATAATAATAGGTATAGGCTTGTCTTGTGTGGTATTGCCTATAATTAATTTGCGTAACGCTGGTTACATTATACTCCATTGACGTACTTTTGTCAAATTAGGGCAGGTGAACTGTAAAATAATACACAATACAAATAAAAATACACCCAGCGGCATAAAGCTAGGTGCCAACCTCCTTTGCGAGCTTTATTGCCTGCTTTTTAAACTCTTCATCATATTGTTTTCCTGTTCCCATTGATGACACACTCCTTTGTTTTTATTATACTTTGATTGTTGTGTATGTGTCAAGTTTTATTATACAGGATCGCAACTATGATGCAGGAGATTCAGGACTGATATGATCACAGCATAAGGAAAAGGGCAATGTCCTCCGTGAGTGGAAGGCATTGCCCTTTTTTCCTTTAGAAAAAATCAGTTCAATTGTTCTTGCAGCCATTGAAGGCGGTACAGATCATCAAATAAAGTGTCTGCTTTGTACTGCTCCCTAAAACTATAATTTCATCATACGATACCCAATACCGATATGTGTTTGTATCAGCGCCTGACTGCTGTCACTCAGCTTTTTTCGCAGGGTAGCCATAAATACACGCAGGGAGGCTTCGCTGTTATCCGCAGGAGTTCCCCATACACTTTGGATAATGTACTTATGCGTCAGCACCTTGCCGACATTCTTGGCAAGCAGGCAAAGCAGCTTATATTCTATCGGTGTCAGGTGAATTTCTTCATCATCAAGGTGAACACAGCCCGAAACATAGTCTATCCGTAGTCTGCCATTGACAAACTCCGTGACCGAGATGTTTTCGGACTTCATAAGCCGCCTTTGTATCACCCTGAGCCTTGCGAAAAGTTCATCAACAGAGAAAGGCTTTGTCAGGTAATCATCTGCACCTTTGTCAAGGGCTGTTATCTTGTCCCTTTCCTCGCTCCTTGCACTGACTATGATGATAGGAACATCGCTCCAAGTGCGTATATGCTCTATCACCTCAACGCCGTCAATATCAGGCAGTCCAAGGTCAAGTATGATAATATCAGGCTTATGCGAAGCGCTGAGCATGATCGCTTCGTTGCCCCTGACAGCAGTAATAAAGCGATAGTCGTTCATTTTAAGAGTAGTTGTAATAAGATTTCTGATAGGCTTGTCGTCCTCCACCACCAGAACAAGATATTCATTCATTTAGATCGACCTCTCCTATTGGCAGAGTAAAGCTGACAACTGTACCGTTTGGTATGTTGTCGCTGACAGATATAGTACCGCCGTGTGAAGTAATAATTGACCTGCACAGTGCAAGCCCCAGTCCCAGACTTCTTCTGCTGTCTGAGGAACGGCTGCCGCCCGTATAGAACATATCAAATACCTTTTCTTTTTCTTCATCAGAGATACCAGTGCCGTGATCGGACACGGATATCACAACAGTATGCGCATTTTCTCGGCGCACACTGACGGTAACATCAGAATCTTCATCACTGTACTTGACAGCATTATCCATAAGATTGACTATGACCTGTACGATAAGGTTCGCATCTGCCATAACGGGGATTATCTCGTCATACATATCAACGATGATATTTCGCTTTGGGTGAGTGCGTTTGGTGTGTCTGACAGCCTCCTGAACAATGTCATCAAGTATCTCTACCGAGATATTGAGCTGCATTCTGCCGTCCTCAATTCGTGTAGCGTATAAAAGATTTTCCACCATTTCGATAAGCCACATTGATTCGGAATAAATATCCGTGTATATCTGCTGACGTGCTGATTCATCAAGCGTATCGCCGCCGGAAATGAGCGTACTGGCATTGCCTGATATGGAGGTCAGTGGTGTTCTGAGATCATGGGATATGGAACGGAGCATATCAGCTCTAAGCTGTTCATTCTGCGCCAGAAGTGCCGCCTCCTCCTTTTCACGGGCATTCTGCTCGGCGATCAGGATATTGCGTTTCAGCTTATTGGCAAGCGTTCCTGCAATGAACGCTGTAATAAACATCGTCACAAATGTGACAAGATAGCCTGCATCGTGAACTGAAAGAGAAAACTCAGGATAGGTGAAGAAGCAGTTGAAAAGCATTACTCCTACTAATGATGATATCAGGCAGAAATACATCTTTGATGTAAAAATGGATATCACAAGCACAGCAATAATATACAGCATGATAATGTCCGCATCGGCAAGTTGAAAGGCTTTGAATGCGTATCCGGCAAGTGTTGCGGCTGTCAGCACCACAATACATATAGCGGAGTCTTTGAACACAGAAAATGCTTTAGAGCTTTTTATAGAATTAGCAGTCATAAGGATCACCCTTGTTATTATAACATATCACTTTTGTGTTCGTCAACATCATCTTCTGACAGGTCGTGTCCACGTCTGCTCTTTTGTATCTCCTCGATGAATTCATCTACTTTTTTCATAATATAAAAGCCGTAGAGAAACATTGCTCCTACAGACAGTGCAAGCAGAACATCTCTCACACGATCATCTCCTAGATTCTGAAACATTTCTGGATATCCCGAACCTCACCTATGACAAATGCGATGTCATCAGTTTCAATTACAGTGTCCGGTGCAGGGATAAATACCTCTTCTCCACGTTTGATCGTCAGAATATTGATCTTGAATTTCTTTCGTATATCGATCTGTGAAAGCGACTTTCCGAACCAGTCCTTAGGTACTTTCAGTTCGTAGATCGAGTAATTGTTATCCAGATGAATAAAGTCGAGTATGCTGTCTGATGCATATTTTGTAGCAATGCGAAGTGCCATCTGCTTCTCAGGATAGACAACCTCATCGGCTCCGTTTTTAAGCAGGAATTTCATTTGTACATCATTTGTCGCACGGGATATGACTTTCTTTGCCCCCAGCTCCTTGAGCAAAGACGTTGTTTCCAAAGAGGACTGAAACCGGCTGCCGAGGGCAACGATACAAACATCATAGTTTCCTACACCAAGCGAACGGAGAAATTCCTCATTGGTGCTGTCACCGATCCTTGCGTTGGTCACATAAGGCAGTATATCGTTGATATGCTTCTCATTTTCATCTACTGCCATGACCTCACACCGAAGCTCCTCCATGCGTCTGGCAATATGACTGCCGAATTGACCTACTCCGATAATTAAAACTGTTTTCATATATAAAACTCCTTATCCTACGGATATTTTTTCAAGCGGTAAGCGTGAATTCTGACTGTCCGCCGACGGCAGAGCTGCATAAATGAGTGTCAGTCCGCCGACTCTCCCGAAAAACATAAGTATCATCAGTATCACACGGGATACAGCAGACAGACCGCTTGTAATGCCGAGTGACAGCCCTACAGTACCGATAGCTGAGCTTGTTTCAAACAGACAGGTCAGCAGCGGTAGATCTTCCACTCTGCTGATAATAACACCGCTTGTAAAGAACAATACAAGATACATAAACAAAACAGCGCCTGCACTGCGGACAGTTTCGTCTGATATTCTTCTTTTGAAGCACTGCACATCATTTCTGCGGCTAAACACTGTGATCGCAGAAAGGAACAGAACAGCAAAAGTCGCTGTTTTCATACCGCCTGCGGTGGAACCTGGAGAACCGCCTATAAGCATAAGAATGATCATAATGGCTGTACCTGATTCATCCATAGCAGCGAGATCAGTTGTGTTAAAGCCTGCGGTTCGTGTTGTGACAGACTGAAACAGTGAATGGATCGTCCTGTCATGGATAGTCTCATGGTCATATTCACAAAAAAAGAAATACAGCGCAGGCAGAACGATCAAGAAAGCAGATGTCATCAGTACGACCTTGCTTTGCAGAGAGAAGCGCCTGATCCTGTGTTTGTGTGTTCCGATATCGCCCCAGACGAGAAAGCCGATGCCTCCCGTAATAATTAGCAGCATAATGATGATATTGAGATAGATGTTGCTGTGGTAAAAGGTCAGCGATGAGAATGGTTCTTTTATGCCGAACAGATCAAAGCCTGCATTGCAAAAAGCCGATATGCTGTGAAACAAGGAATACCACAGTCCCTTAGCGATACCAAGATCATTGCAGAAAACGGGTGCAAGCAAAGCCGCACCGATCATCTCTATGATAAGTGATGTTTTAAGGATAAAGCCTGTCAGCTTCACAATACCGCCTACCTGCGGTGCGGAGATGGATTCCTGCATCGTACTGCGCTGCCACAGACCGATTTTCCGCCCTGATGCTCTAATGATCGCAAGCCCAACGGTGATAACGCCCATACCTCCGATCTGAATTAGCATCAGAATGACCGCCTGCCCGAACAGAGACCAGTATGTAGCAGTATCCTTTACAACAAGCCCGGTCACACAGGTAGCTGAAACGGCTGTGAACATTGCATCAGGGAATGAAGTCACACCCCGCTGCCTTGATGAGATCGGCAGCATCAGAAGCAATGAACCTACCAGAATTAGGCAAAAGAAGCTGATAATGATGACCTGAAATGAAGTCATATGAGTTCTGTTTTTTACTCTATTTTTATGTAACATCGTACACCTCTCGTTTAAATTATAGCTTTATTATATCACATGAGCGGTTAAAGTGCTGTTAAGATTACGGTTACTGTGTTAAGATTTCGTTAAGGCACAATATTGATGTGTGCTGCTTGCCTGTAGTCCAATGGCGCACCTATAATCTGTTCCGCACAAGTCCATATCATCATTATGGCGCGCCACAATGACAGCATACCCTTTTTGAAGCTGAATAACTCACAAAGAACTGAGATTTGCTCACACAAGCACTTCTCAGGTCTTTTCTTTTCAGGCGGTTAGTTTTCCGCTCCGCAGGCTCTGACGGCTCTGAGGGGCGTTTCAGTTTGTCTGAGAGCACTGTCAAGCCGAGGTCATCGCCAATGCTCTTGGTGGTGAAGCAGAGACAGAAGAGAATGAGGACTCTAATAAAAAAACAGGCTCTTGATACAAGAACCTGTTCTCCTGGTGCCGGTGACCGGGGTCGAACCGGTACGGTATCGCTACCATCGGATTTTGAGTCCGACACGTCTGCCAATTCCATCACACCGGCACATAACATTATGATTATAGCATACTTTTTTCATTTTGTCAAGCAAACTGCAAGTAAATTCTGCATTTACTCCTTTGTATATTTTCAACATAAAACATATTAGACGACTCTTGACTTTTGGAGAATTTTATGATATAATTAAAAACAAGGCAGTAAAGAAATTATTTTCTCCGTCATCGGCAATTACGGAACTGCTGCCGCAAAATAATCGGGAGGGATCTATCGTGAATATAAATGAAATGACAGTGCTTATATGCGACGATTCTATGTTCGCTCGCAAAAAGCTCAGTATGTCTATTTCTGGATTTGGAGTAAAAGCCGTTTATGAAGCAGCCGACGGTAAAGAGGCTGTTAGCAAATATAAGGAGTTCAAGCCTGACGTGGTTTTCATGGATATCATCATGCCAAAGGTAACAGGTATTGAAGCACTCAAACAGATAATAGCAGAAGACCCTGACGCTAAGGTGATAATGGCTTCTTCTGTTGGTACTCAGAGCCATTTGAAAGACGCTCTTAAGTCGGGAGCTGTGGACTTTTTGCAGAAACCTATAGCTGATAATGACGCTCTTAAAGTCCTTGAGAACGTTGCAAAGGGGGTACTGTAAATGTTTGCGCAGTTTTTTGGAGGCTACCTCTTTAACCATAAGCTTTGTACCGCTGAGGATCTTACTCAGGCCTTCGAGGCTAAAAAGCATACAAGACTTCGCCTTGGCGTTCTCGCTATAAACGCTGGTCTTATGACAGCCGAGCAGGTGGAGCACGTCAATATCACTCAGCAGAGTGTCGATAAACGTTTTGGCGACCTTGCCGTGGAGCTTGGCTATGTTACCGCTGACGACGTTGAGAAGCTTCTCGCTCAGCAGCCTACAGATTACCTGCTCCTGGGTCAGACCCTTGTTAATAACGGTGCTCTTACCAATGCTGAATTTGAAAAGGCACTTAAAGACTATAAGGCTGAAAATCAGATAACCGACGATATTTCAGACAATCAAACAGAAACTCTACATAACCTTATCAATGAGTTCTATCATTTTGACAATGATGAAAATGCTCGTATCTGTACTGATTATGTTACTTTGCTTTTCAAAAATCTTATCAGATTTATCGGTGACGATTTCACTCCTATGGAAGCGTCAGTTATAAAGAATTTTGCAGCAGAACATATCGTTATCCAAAAAATAAATGGAAAATATAACGCTGAGGCTTGCATTGCCACAGATTCAAAGACATATATGGCTTTCGCTGAGAGGTTTGCCAAAGAGAGTTTCACGGAGGTCGATGACTTTGTAAACGCTACAGCAGGCGAATTTCTGAACGTAAACGACGGTCTGTTCGTTGTAAATGAGTCAAACGAGCACGGCGTTGAGCTTACACTCACACCGCAGGAATTTTTGGAAAATGGTGAGCTTGCCCTGTCAGGCACTGCATTCTGTATCCCTGTGAACTATCCGTTTGGCAAGCTGAATTTCATCATTGCCACCTGATATAATTTTACAAGCACATAATATCCGCCGCTGTCCAGCTTTGTTCAGCGGCGTTGATGTTCTTTGCCTTTTTTATAACTTTTTTTCAAAAACACTTGAAATTTCATTGGAAGTATGTTATAATAGTAAGGTAACAAAAGTTAGATTGATATGATTCAGTTATTGTTCCTCATCAATCCGAGATATAGGTGTGCGGGTCCTGTGCAATGAAACGCTGTGAACCATGTCAGGCGGGGAACCGAGCAGCATTAAGCGGTTTGTTTCGTGTGTCACAGTTCCGCCCGCACGCCCATATGTCGGATTGATTTTTTTATTTTCTTGATTGGAGTGAGAGTTTTGTATCAGGCATTGTACAGAAAATGGCGTCCAATGTCATTTGACGATGTTGTTTCACAACCGCATATTACAACTACTCTCAAAAATCAGATAAAAAGCGGCAAGACCGCTCATGCCTATCTTTTCACAGGCTCGAGAGGTACGGGAAAGACCACCTGCGCAAGAATTTTTGCAAAGGCTATCAATTGCCTTGACCCACATGACGGTGAGCCATGCCTTGAATGTGAGATATGCAAAGACGCTGACAACGGCACTCTTTCCGATATTATCGAGATTGACGCTGCTTCAAATTCTAAAGTAGACGATATCAGAGAACTGCGTGAAGGCGTTGTCTATACTCCTGAAAGATGTAAATATAAGGTATATATCATAGACGAGGTGCATATGCTTTCCGCGGGCGCATTCAACGCCCTGCTGAAAACTATGGAAGAACCTCCTCCGCATGTCAAGTTTATTCTTGCCACTACGGAGATACATAAAGTTCCTGCAACTATCGTGTCGAGATGCCAGCATTTCGACTTTCACAGGATAAGAAACGAGGACATCGTTTCAAGGCTTATGTATATTGCTTCTCAGGAGGGCTTTACCCTCCACGAAGATGCCGCAGGCATGATAGCAAGGCTTTCTGACGGTGGTATGCGTGACGCTCTTTCTCTTTTAGACCAGTGCGTTGCCTATGAAAATGACATCACCCTTGACGTTGTGTCCTCAGCTTCCGGCATTGCAGGACGTGATTATCTTTTTGATATTCTCGAAAAGATAGCCGAAAAGGACGCCGCAGGCGCACTCAGGGTCGTTGACAAGCTTTATGATATGTCAAAAGATCTGAAAGTCTTGGCAGGTGAACTGCTCGCTCAGATGAGAAATGTCATGATAATCAAAACTATCGACAACAACAAGGATCTTATAACTTGTCTGCCTGACGAGTATGAAAGACTTAAAGCCCTTGCAGAACGCATGAAGCTGGACGAGATACTCGGGGATATAAATACTTTGCAGGAGTGCAGTGAGCGTTTTGCAAAAAGCACATCAAAGCGTATCGAGCTTGAAATGTGTATCATAAAGCTGTGCGGAGCTGCTCAAAAAGCAGGTGCAACTGTGCAGGCTGTATCAGGCAATGCTGAGATCACAGTGCTTCTTAACAGAATAACTCAGCTTGAGAATGCACTAAAAAATGGTGCCGTTTTGCAAACTCAACCGCAGATCGCCACACCGGTTCAGCAGGAACAAGCTCCACCACCAAAGCCTTTTGACCCGGATTTCAAGAAAATGAAAGCAAGCGACTTCAAGCTTGTGCAGACTTGGGACAACATTGTGGAGCAGGTCAAGCAGACAAATCCTGCCATAGGCTGTTTCTTAGTCAATTCAAAGGCTTATATGTGTCAGAATGTGTTGCTTATGATAGTACACAATGACTTTTATCTCAAAAAGTTCAAAGCAAGCGGCGATGCTACGGTGCTTAATGAGATACTGAAAAATAATTTCGGACAAAACTTCACTATCAAAGTCAAATCAGCCAAAAATGTCGCACCTGAGGATACGGAAAATCCTATAAATCAGTTGCTTGACAAGGCGAAAAAACTTGATATTGAAGTTGATATAAAAAAATAATTTTGAATATAAGGAGTTTTTAAAATGAAAGCAAGACTTCCACAGGGAATGGGCAAAGGTCCTTCCAATAACATGAATCAGATGCTCAAGCAGGCTCAGAAAATGCAGGACGAGATCACAGCTCTTCAGGCAGACCTTGAGCAGAGAGAGTTCACAGGTACAGCAGGCGGCGGAGTTGTTGAGGTAACTATCAACGGCAAGAGAAACGTCCTTAAGCTTGATATCAAGCCTGAGGTAGTTGATCCAGAGGACGTTGAAACACTTCAGGACCTCGTTATGGCAGCTTTCAATCAGGCTGTTGCTAACCTCGATGAAGTAAGCGACACTGAAATGCAGAAACTCACAGGCGGAGTATCATTCCCAGGTCTGTTTTAATGGCTGAGTCAAACGCACTGCCTTTGGTACTTCTGGCAGAGCAATTTGCAAAGCTCCCCGGTATAGGCATGAAGTCCGCACAGCGCCTTGCCTACTATGTTATGTCCATGACAGACGAGGAAGCATCGGCTTTTGCAGCGGCTATCACTAATGCCCACAAAAGCGTTCATCTTTGCAGCGTTTGCCAAAACTTTACTGACAAGCCAAAGTGTCCTATCTGTGCCGACCCAAGACGTGACCACACAACGGTCTGCGTAGTAGAAGACCCAAAGGATATAGCCGCTTTCGAGCGTACTAAGGAGTACAAAGGCGTTTACCATGTTTTGCATGGACTTCTCTCCCCTATGGACGACATTTCCCCTGACAAGCTTAAAATAAAAGAACTGCTTGCGAGGATAGAGCCTGAGAATGTTAAAGAAGTCATTATGGCTACTAATCCTACAGTTAATGGCGAAGCTACGGCAATTTACATTTCAAGGCTGCTGAAGCCCCTTGGTGTAAAGGTCACACGTTTGGCGTTCGGCCTACCCGTTGGCGGAGTGCTTGAATATGCTGATGAAGTGACGCTTTATAAGGCTTTGGAAAATCGAAACGAAATATAAGAAAAAACCTCCCCGAACTATTCGGAGAGGTTTTTTTTACGTCTAAGATTTTTGAAAAATTCCGTCAGTGTATCAGCACATCGCTCTTGCAGTATACCGCCTGTGCAAAGAGGTCTGTGATTATAGGGTAGCTCAAAAAGATTTACCACCGACCCGCAAGAACCAGCCTTTTTGTCATACGCACCAAAAACAACACGCTCAATTCGAGAATTTATTATCGCACCCGTACACATAGGACAAGGCTCGAGAGTAACAAAAAGCTCACAACCCATAAGCCGCCAACCCCCAAGATTGCGACTTGCTTCCTCAATAGCCACAAGTTCGGCATGAGTCAAAGGGGAACGCCCATACTCACGACGATTGAATCCCCTGCCGATTATTTCACCGCTGGAACGCTTCACAACTATCGCACCCACAGGTACTTCCCCCTGCTCTGCGGCAATTTCCGCAAGCTCCAACGCTTTTTTCATGTAAAGCTCATCTCTCGTCATATTATCCTCGCACACACAAACATGGTCACAAGAATTGCGGCTATCCACACTGCGATCGAGTTAGTTGCAATGAAAGATTTAACTCGCTTTGACATCGTCATAAAAGAACTATCATTTTCAATGTTGAATGTCCAGTCACCAAAGCTTGTAAGCTTTGAGTACATCACAAGTGATACACCAACGATCACTGTACAGATTATGACTTCTGCTATTTTGGCATAAGGAAGATCATAGAGAACAATGTAACTTAATACAAAATTCGTGATATGGGCGCAAATACTCATTAAAATTGCAGTAAAAACCGAGCCTGTTCGTATAGTAAAAAGTCCAAGAACCGCAGTACAGCATACAACAAAAGGCAGATATGTAATATCGTAGTAGCATAAACCGTTCACAACAGCAGTGATCATAATAGCGAAGGTGTCGCCAAATTGACGAAAAGTCTGCAAAAAAACTCCTCGAAATACTATCTCTTGCATTATAGGAACAATGATCGCAAAGAAAGCAAAAGAAACAAGAGCTACAACAGGATCTTCAGAGAATACAAAAATAGAATATATCCCATCTAAATGCACAGCTGAAAACAGCAGACTAAGGATATATTGTCCAACTCTGCCCACAACGATTATGACCATCATAATTACCACAGCAGTTCCACGCATTTTTTCGTAGCCCTTTGAATTTGCAAAAACGACTTTATTAGGGATCTTAGTAACGATCTTAAAAATAAGACCAGGCACAACAAACTTTGCGGCAAACAACAGACCTAAAATAAAAGTCATTCCAACACCATATCTGCCATATCCGCCATCTGTTTGAGAAAAATACACAAATGTACCAGTTGTATCCGGCGCGTATTTATTCACTATAAAATAGTTAAGAAAATCAATAGCAAGCATTACCACAAGACAAATGCCCAACAAACTACAACATTTTAGCATAGAGATCCTCTCTGCTACCTCTGCCTTATGAGGCACAAAACCCTCGCCATCAATGTATGAGTGTTCTCTTGTATCATGTATAAACTGGAATCCAAAAGAATTCTGAGGATTTGAACGCCACTTTGCAAACGACTTCTTATAATCATCACTCTGATTTTGATAAGTGGTATCCTGGGCAACGTCAATCATATAATCTTTAGTATTTGTATCGTTCAAATTCTCACCTCCGATATACTAATTATAGCATATCACCGTACTTTTTTAAAGCATGCAAATATCATTTAACTTATTATTCATAATATTTTAAGACAAAAAAAAGATCGGATACATATTGTACCCGATCTTTATATAGCGAACTAAAAATTAGTCTCTAACAGCTGTAACGACGCCAGAACCTACTGTTCTACCACCCTCACGGATAGCGAAACGAAGTCCCTCTTCGATAGCGATTGGAGTGATAAGCTCAACATCCATCTCTACGTTATCGCCAGGCATGCACATTTCCTTGTCAGCAGGAAGTGTGATAACGCCAGTAACGTCTGTTGTTCTGAAATAGAACTGTGGTCTGTAGTTGTTGAAGAATGGAGTATGACGGCCGCCCTCTTCCTTCTTCAGAACGTAAACCTGACCTGAGAACTTTGTGTATGGGTGAATGGAACCTGGCTTACAAAGAACCTGGCCTCTCTGAATGTCAGATCTCTGGATACCACGGAGAAGTGCACCGATGTTGTCGCCTGCCTCAGCGTAGTCAAGGATCTTTCTGAACATCTCGATACCTGTTACAACAGTCTTTGGTCTCTCAGTTGAAAGTCCGAGGATCTCAACTTCGTCACCAGTCTTGAGCTGACCTCTTTCAACTCTACCAGTAGCAACTGTACCACGGCCTGTGATTGTGAATACGTCCTCAACAGGCATCAGGAATGGAAGATCAGACTTTCTGTCTGGTGTTGGAATGAATGAGTCAACAGCGTCCATAAGGTCAAGGATTGGCTTGTAAGCTGGATCTGAAAGATCATCTGGAGCCTCAAGAGCTGCAAGAGCTGAACCCTTGATGATTGGAGTCTCATCGCCAGGGAAATCATACTTGTCGAGGAGCTCTCTAATATCCATCTCAACGAGATCGAGAAGCTCTTCATCGTCAACCTGGTCAGCCTTGTTCATGAAAACAACGATAGCTGGAACGCCTACCTGTCTAGCAAGGAGAAGGTGCTCTCTTGTCTGAGCCATAGGACCGTCAGAAGCAGCAACTACGAGGATAGCGCCGTCCATCTGAGCAGCACCAGTGATCATGTTCTTTACATAGTCAGCGTGGCCTGGGCAGTCAACGTGAGCATAGTGACGGTTCTTTGTCTCATACTCAACGTGAGCTGTGTTAATTGTAATTCCTCTCTCTCTCTCCTCTGGAGCTGAGTCGATGTTGTTGTAATCCTTCTTCTCAGCAAGACCTTCAAGAGCAAGAGTCTTTGTGATAGCAGCAGTAAGAGTTGTCTTACCGTGGTCAACGTGACCGATTGTACCAATGTTAACGTGTGGTTTGGTTCTTTCGAAATGTGCCTTTGCCATAGGAATTTTCCTCCTTAAAATTTAATAGTTTCCGATTTAACATACCGTAGTATAATTATATCAAATAAAAAGCAAATTTGCAATAGAAAAAGCAGAAAATTTTCCGCAAATTTATTAGTCCTTGTTTCTTGAAGCCATGATCTTCTCAGAGATAGACTTTGGTACCTGAATGTAGCTGTCAGGCTCCATTGTGTACTGTCCACGACCCTGTGTCTTAGAACGCAGGTCATTTGAGTAACCAAACATTTCAGACAGTGGAACGAGAGCGTCTACCTGAACAGCACCGGTTCTCTGCTCCTGACCGAGGATCTGTCCACGACGGGAGTTGAGGTCGCCTATAACTGTTCCGAGATAATCATCAGGAGCGATAACGCAAACCTTCATGATAGGCTCAAGAATGATTGGTGAAGCCTTTCTCATAGCCTCCTTGAACGCCATAGAACCGGCGATCTTAAATGCCATTTCAGAAGAGTCGACTTCGTGGTAAGATCCATCGTACAGCTCGACCTTAACGTCAACTACCTGGAAGCCTGCGAGAACACCATTCTCCATAGCACCCCTGATACCTGCATCAACTGCTGGGATGTATTCCTTAGGAATAGCACCGCCGACAACCTTGTTGATGAACTCATAGCCCTTACCGGACTCGTTTGGCTCAACGTTGATCTTAACGTGACCGTACTGACCCTTACCACCTGACTGCTTAGCGTACTTGTAATCAACGCTTGCAGGAGCAGTGATTGTTTCCTTATATGAAACCTGAGGAGCGCCGACATTAGCCTCTACCTTGAACTCACGGAGAAGTCTGTCTACGATGATCTCAAGGTGCAGCTCGCCCATTCCGGCGATAATTGTCTGACCTGTTTCCTCAGAAGTATAAGTTCTGAATGTTGGGTCCTCTTCAGCAAGCTTTGCAAGAGCTATACCCATCTTTTCCTGACCTGCCTTAGTCTTAGGCTCGATAGCGAGCTGGATAACAGGCTCAGGGAATTCCATTGACTCAAGAAGTACAGGATGCTCTTCATCACAAAGAGTGTCACCTGTTGTTGTGTTCTTCAGACCGATAGCGGCACCGATATCACCAGCGTAGATAGTATCGATATCCTTTCTAGCGTTAGAGTGCATCTGAACGATTCTTCCGATTCTTTCGTCCTTGTCCTTAGTGGAGTTATAAACTGTAGAACCGGCTGTCAGAACACCTGAATAAACTCTGAAGTAGCAGAGCTTACCAACGAATGGGTCTGTAGCGATCTTGAATGCGAGAGCAGCGAATGGCTGATCGTCGCCTGAAATTCTCTCAACTTCCTCACCTGTATTTACGTCAGTACCCTTGATGTGTGGTACGTCGATAGGTGAAGGCATATAATCTACAATAGCGTCAAGAAGCTTCTGAACGCCCTTGTTTCTGTATGAAGTTCCGCAGGTAACAGGTACCATTGTGTTAGCGATAGTACTCTTTCTGATTACCTTCTTCATCTCGTCGATAGTGATCTCTTCGTCTGCGAAATACTTCTCAGCGAGATCGTCATCAACTTCTGCAAGATGCTCGATAAGGTCAGCATGATACTGTTCAGCCTTTTCCTTGAGGTCCTCAGGGATCTCTTCCTGACGGATATCCTTTCCAAGGTCATCATAGTATACATAAGCCTTCATTTCAAGCAGATCGACGATACCCTTGAAGTCGTCCTCAGCACCGATAGGGAGCTGGATAGGAACGGCATTACAATGAAGTCTTTCATGGAGCATATTCAAAACGTTGTAGAAGTCTGCGCCCATGATATCCATCTTGTTGACATATACCATTCTTGGTACCTGATAGTTGTCAGCCTGTCTCCAAACTGTTTCAGTCTGAGGCTCAACACCACCCTTAGCACAAAGAACTGTTACAGAACCGTCGAGTACACGAAGTGAACGCTCAACCTCAACTGTAAAGTCAACGTGGCCTGGAGTATCTATAATGTTGAGTCTGTGACCCTTCCAGTAGCAAGTAGTAGCAGCAGAAGTAATTGTGATACCTCTCTCCTTCTCCTGTGCCATCCAGTCCATTGTAGATGCACCGTCGTGTGTTTCACCGATCTTATAGTTTACACCGGTATAAAACAGGATACGCTCTGTAGTAGTAGTCTTGCCGGCGTCGATGTGTGCCATGATACCGATATTACGGTAATCCTGCAATTTACATTCTCTTGCCATATATATCCTCCTTTATACCTCTTACCATCTGTAATGAGCAAAAGCCTTGTTAGCTTCAGCCATCTTATGAGTTTCGTCACGCTTCTTGCATGAGCCGCCAACGCCGTTAAGAGCGTCAAGGATCTCTGCTGCGAGTCTCTCTCTCATTGTGTCCTCGTTTCTCTCACGAGAATACTTTGTTATCCATCTCAGACCAAGTGTCTGTCTTCTGTCAGGACGAACCTCCATTGGTACCTGGTAAGTCGCACCGCCTACACGGCGAGCCTTGACCTCCAGCTCAGGCATGATGTTATCCATAGCCTCCTGGAATACTTCAAGAGCAGGTCTGCCTGTCTTTTCTTCGACAATTTCAAATGCTCCGTAAACGATCTTCTGGGCAACACCCTTCTTACCGTCGAGCATGATGTTGTTTACAAGACGTGTAACAAGCTTAGAATTGTATACTGGATCCTGAAGCACGTCTCTCTTTGTAACTCTACCTCTTCTTGGCACTTTAATTCCCTCCTTCACAAATAATGAATTCACAGGTACTCGCTCTGTAACCACGGCGCACAGCCGTTTTACAGCCCCGTCAGTTCCTTGTAGAGTCAACTAATATATATTAATCACTCCACATAAACTGTGGTCTTCGCAATATGCGACAATGAGTTATTACCTTGTTACTAAAATGAGCTTTTCAGTTTTTGATTACTTGGCTGCTCCTGCCTTTGGTCTCTTAGCACCGTACTTGGATCTCGCCTGCATTCTCTTAGCAACGCCCTGAGCGTCGAGAGTGCCTCTGATGATGTGATATCTTACACCAGGGAGGTCCTTAACACGTCCGCCTCTGATAAGAACAACGGAGTGCTCCTGAAGATTGTGTCCGATACCAGGAATGTAAGCTGTAACTTCGTTTCCGTTTGTGAGCTTAACTCTGGCAACCTTTCTCATAGCTGAGTTTGGCTTTTTAGGTGTAGCAGTTCTTACTACTGTGCAAACGCCACGCTTCTGTGGGCAGCTCTGATCGATAACTACCTTCTTCTTTGAGTTGAAACCCTTCTGAAGAGCAGGAGCTGTAGACTTGTCTGCAAGGACATTTCTTCCTTTTCTTACTAACTGGTTAAAGGTTGGCATATTTTCTCTCCTTTCATAGATTTGATACTATACGCCGATATACAATACATCAGCATACCTTGATATTATACACCATTCTCCGTCGCTTGTCAAGCACTTTTTCTTGACTTTTTTAACTTTTTGAAAATTTCAGTTAAATTTTCTGTCAAAAGCTATAAAAAGCACAGGGCAGCGGCTTTTCACGCCCTGCCCTGCAAATATATTCCCTCATTCCGTCTTGCTGTCTGTATCTAAAATTTCTCCTTTATCCGCCACTTCGACCTCTGTCTCGCTGAATCTATGATAAGTTATAACACAATCGCTGTCGTCAGTCTTGTCCGAATAGGTTATATCGTTTTGTACTTCATTGATATAAAGTTTCAGATCATCACTAAAATAGGTGTTTGCACCCGTTGCGAATTTAATTGCAACGAGCCATTCATTTTCATCAAAGAAGTAATTTCTGTTGTTCTTTACCGTCGCACTTTCGGAACCGTACCATTCATTTTTAGTATCATCCTGCTCCACAATATCCTTATAATTGGAAGTTATACTGAAATATCTTCCGTCCACCTTGATAATTATGCCTTCCTTTGACCCTCCTGCTGTGGAAACGTTTATGGCTTTACCCTTTTGAATTGGTGTTATTATCAGCGGATAGATAATATCCCTTTCGTAATTGTCAGCATCATAATTGATATGCTTAACAGAATTTACCAGCGTATCAATTTTAAATCCCCAGTCCTTTTCAACAGGATTTAGCACAATGCTGAAGTCGTCAGCTTGCAGTATCATATCTTCGTACATATGCTGCACGCTGTCAAGCACAAGCTTATCAAGCTTTTCAATACCGGTGTCTTTTGTGGTATCGATATCATAAGCATAGGCTATTGATGATCTCAGTGAATAATAGAAGTCTGTTCCAAAGCTGTCGCCACCGACCGTTTCGTCAAGACCTGTTGCGATCTCATCCGAGTTCCAATTACTCAGATTATCGCAGTTTGTGCCGACTGCGATTTTTTCGCCCACTTTCAGTTCGTCAATATAAGCAAACTTCCCTGTGGTAACATTTTTCGCTCTGAAATCAAGTTTAAACGCAGCGTAAGAGTGGTATTTCAGGTATTCATATTCATTCACAGTAACATAGTCGATCAATTCGCCCTTTTTAACAGTGTATTTCTCAACATATATCTTATCGACAAAAAGATATCCCGTTCCGTCCGAGCCGCAGCCTGCATACGTTCCGACCGCCGTTATCTCTTTGTCTTTAACGACCTGCTTAAGCGCATTTTGTGCCTGTTCTAAATCAGCCGTAAGCTCAGTGCTGTCAAGGCTTTCCGAACTGTCTATACTTGGCTGCTGCATACCGACATTGATCTTATGCTCATCACCGCTGCGATAAAGCGTCAGCGCACCGCCCACCACCAGAAGCAAAGCCGCAAGCACCGCACCTGCAAGCTGAAAGCCTGTAAGTTTTGTTTTCTTTTTCTCTGTAGGCTTGTCATACATAAGCACACTCTCCTTCCAATCCGAAGGAGTTTTTATACAGTAAAAAGCATTTATCTTTTTCATTTGCTGCTCCTTTCTGTGATATCCTCATTGCAAACTATACCTTTAGTCAATGTTATGATGAAAGTCCAGCCCCTACATAATAGTTTTTACCTCTTTTGTAGGGGAGCGGCTCAATTTCTGTTTCACAGAAATGCGACGTCCCAATGCCCTAGTTTTTTATTGACATTTATATAGTTCACAACATTATCATATCCTTCAGTTGTTCTCTTCCACGTTTGAGATGTGTTTTTATCGTGTTTTCCTTGATATTTGTCAGCTCAGCGATCTCCTGCACTGACAGCTCCTCAAAGTAATAAAGATAAATACTATCCCGATATTTCGGGGGAAGTCTGAAAATAAGGTCAAGTATCTCTATGTCGCTGCCGTCCTTTGAGAAAGACGTTATGCTGTTCAGATCGACTGTGTTTTTCCTCAAACGATACCGCAAAACACTCCGGCATTCGTTGAGAGCCACTCTGATGAGCCACGCTTTCGGGTTTGGCAGACTGCCTTTTTTCATCTGCTTGAAAAGCTTGAAGAACACGTTCTGATAGCAGTCCTCAGCGTCGGAAAAATTTCCCGTGTGCACCACGCAAAGCCTTGTTACCATATCCGAATACTCCTCTACAAGTTGGCGGTATTTGCTTTCGGTCATATTCTTCATGCTTTCACTTCCCTTCATATACTAAAACGCCGTGGCAGGCAAAAAGGTTTCATACAAAATAAAAAAATCAGCCCGCATGAATGAACCATGCAGGCTGATATAAAAGTCATTAGTACAACGGTGTTTCTGCGGTGTTATGGTTAGCCGCACTCTCATTCTTGACCACCTGAACGTTGTTGTAAACGTCCATACCGGTGCCGGCAGGAATGAGCTTACCGATAATAACATTTTCCTTAAGACCCATGAGCTTATCGGTCTTGCCTCTGATAGCTGCGTCTGTAAGAGCCTTAGTTGTCTCCTGGAATGAAGCAGCCGACAGGAATGAATCCGAGTAGCTTGAAGCCTTTGTGATACCCTGAAGAACAGGAACAGTTGTGATAAGTCTTGCGTTCTCGTCGCCAGCGTCGATCTGAGCCTGTATCTCCTCGTTGAGTCTTGCGACCTCTCCTCTGTCAATAAGTGAACCAGGGAGCAGATAGCTTGAACCGGAGTCGTCGATCTTGACCTTTCTCATCATCTGACGAACGATAACTTCGATATGCTTATCGTTGATATCAACACCCTGCAGACGGTAAACCTTCTGAACTTCGGTGATGATGTAGTTCTGAACAGCCTTAGGACCATTAACTGCAAGGATATCAGCTGGGTTGATAGAACCCTCTGTGAGTGGCTCACCGGCTGTAACAGCCTGTCCCTCACGAACTCTTATCTTGTAGCCGTATGGGATAGCATAAGACTCCTGCTCAGGATTTTCAGTGTCCTCACTTGTAACAGTGATCTGCTTGGTCTTCTTGACCTCCTCGATCCTAACTACGCCGTCGATCCTTGTGATGATAGCAGCACCCTTTGGACGTCTGCTCTCAAACAGTTCCTCGACTCTAGGAAGACCCTGTGTGATATCTTCCGCAGATGCGATACCACCTGTGTGGAAGGTTCTCATTGTAAGCTGTGTACCAGGCTCACCGATAGACTGAGCGGAGATTACGCCGACAGCCTCGCCGACCTGAACGATATTTCCGTTTGCAAGGTTGGCACCGTAGCACTTAGCACAAACGCCATGCTTAGCCTGACACTGAAGAACTGATCTGATAGAGATAGAATCCCTGCCCTCAGCTTCGAGTGCAGCAACTATTCTTTCAGCGTCATGAACGTTTATGAGCTTGTTTCTTGAGCATATCATCTCGCCTGTCTTAGGATCCTTGAGGTCCTCAACAAGGTATCTGCCCACAAGTCTCTCGCTGAGAGGCTCGATCATTTCGTTTCCGTTCTTAATGTCGAATATCTCGATACCAACGTGAGTACCGCAATCCTCCTGACGAATGATAACGTCCTGAGAAACGTCAACAAGACGTCTTGTAAGGTAACCTGAGTCAGCAGTACGCAGAGCAGTATCGGCAAGTCCCTTTCTCGCACCTCTGGAAGAAATGAAGTATTCCAGAATGTTAAGACCTTCACGGTAGTTAGCTCTGATAGGCATCTCGATAGTTGAACCTGATGTGTTGGCGATAAGTCCACGCATACCTGCCAGCTGTCTGATCTGGTTGATAGAACCACGGGCACCTGAGTCAGCCATCATGTTGATTGGGTTGTATGGGTCAAGGTTAGCTTTCAGAGCCTCTGTAACTTCGTCTGTAGCGTTGTTCCAGATCTCGATGAACTTCTTTGACTTCTCTTCTCTTGAGATATAACCTCTCTTATACTGCTTGTCTATCTTGTCAACAAGTCCGTCAGCCTTTGCAAGGATATCCTTCTTAGCCTCAGGGATAGAAGCGTCGCAAACAGCAACTGTGATAGCAGACTTTGTAGAATACTTATAACCAAGGCTCTTGATGTTGTCGAGAACTTCGGAAGTAGTAGTAGTACCGTGCTTCTGGATACATTTATCAATGATATCAGAAAGCTGCTTTTTCTTTACAAGGAAGCTTATCTCAAGATCGAACTGCTTTTCTGAATTTGTTCTGTCAACAAAGCCAAGGTTCTGAGGAATGATAGAGTTGAAGATAAGTCTTCCGACTGTAGCGTCTATCACCTTTGATACCTGCTTGTCGCCTATCTGCTTGGTTATCCTTACCTTAATAGCAGCGTGAAGTGAAACGATGTGCTGATCGTAAGCCATAAGAGCCTCGTTCACATCTCTGAACACCTTGCCCTCGCCAGGCTCGCCGTCCTTCTTCAGTGTCAGGTAGTAAGAACCAAGTATCATATCCTGTGTAGGAACTGCAACAGGGCGTCCGTCTGAAGGCTTCAACAGGTTGTTGGCAGCCAGCATAAGGAATCTTGCCTCAGCCTGAGCCTCTGCTGAGATCGGCAGGTGAACAGCCATCTGGTCGCCGTCGAAGTCAGCGTTGAACGCTGTACAAACCAGTGGGTGAAGCTTGATAGCTCTGCCCTCTACAAGGATAGGCTCGAATGCCTGAATACCAAGTCTGTGAAGTGTAGGCGCACGGTTGAGCATTACAGGGTGACCCTGAATAACATTTTCAAGTGCGTCCCAAACCTCTGGCTCAGCTCTGTCTACCTTTTTCCTTGCAGACTTGATATTGATAGTAGGATTGGTGTCAACAAGTCTTTTCATAACGAAAGGCTTGAACAGCTCAAGAGCCATTTCCTTTGGCAGACCGCACTGATACATCTTAAGCTCAGGACCTACGACAATAACAGAACGTCCTGAATAGTCAACACGCTTACCAAGAAGGTTCTGTCTGAAACGTCCCTGCTTACCTTTGAGCATATCTGAAAGTGACTTGTATGCTCTGTTGTTAGGACCTGTAACAGGTCTGCCGTGTCTGCCGTTGTCGATAAGTGCGTCAACAGCTTCCTGAAGCATTCTCTTTTCGTTTCTAACGATGATGTCAGGTGCTTCAAGCTCCAGCATTTTCTTAAGACGGTTATTTCTGTTGATAACACGTCTGTAAAGGTCATTAAGGTCACTGGTTGCGTATCTTCCGCCGTCCAGCAGTACCATAGGTCTGATATCAGGTGGTATAACAGGTATAGCCTCCAGTATCATCCACTCAGGTCTGTTGCCTGATGTTCTGAAAGCCTCAACGATCTCAAGTCTTTTCAGAAGCTTGATACGCTTCTGACCCGCAGGAAGATCCTTCAGCTCAGTTTTAAGCTCTTCTGAAAGCTTATCGAGGTCGATCTCTTCAAGAAGCTCCTTGATAGCCTCAGCGCCCATGCCGGCTCTGAACTCGTCCTCGTCATACTTTTCCTGCATTTCGCTATAATCCTTTTCAGTAAGGAGCTGACCCTTGATAAGCTCAGTGTTACCTGGATCTATAACGATGTATTTTGTGAAGTAAAGAACTTCTTCAAGTCTTTTCTGTGATATTTCAAGCATCTGTCCTATTCTTGACGGAGTTCCCTTGAAATACCAAATGTGAGAAACAGGTGCAGCAAGCTCGATGTGACCCATTCTCTCTCTACGAACCTTGGCTCTTGTTACCTCAACGCCGCAGCGCTCGCAGACTTTGCCTTTAAAGCGAATTTTCTTATATTTACCGCAGTGACACTCCCAGTCCTTTGAAGGTCCGAATATCTTTTCGCAGAACAATCCGTCCTTTTCCGGCTTCTGAGTACGATAGTTTATTGTTTCAGGTCTGGTAACAACGCCGTAAGACCACTCACGGATCTTCTGAGGCGATGCAAGACCGATCTTGATTGATGCAAACTCATTGAATTCCAACAGCAGTACCCTCTTCCTGTTTAGTTTGAAGCACGGCAACAGCCGACTTCTATATGAAACGGTCGCAAGGGCGGAGCCTTCCGCCCTTTGACCTCAGCTTATTTAGTTACTGTGCAAAATTATTCACCGTCATTAAGGAACAGATCAGACTCGTCGGAAGCTGCGCTGCCCTCCAGTTCGGAAGTGCCGTTCTCGTCTTCAGCCATGAAGCCCTCGTCGAGATCGCCCTCGTCAACGCCGAAATCGATATGATCTTCGATAGCAGGCTGTGGAACAAGCTCCTCGTCCTCGTCAAACGACTGCTTAAGATCTATTTCCTCGTTATTGATGTTGAGTACCTTGAGATCCAGACCAAGTGACTGAAGCTCCTTAACAAGTACCTTGAACGCCTCAGGAACACCAGGCTTAGGAACATTCTGTCCCTTAACGATAGCCTCGTATGTCTTGACTCTTCCCACAGTATCGTCAGACTTAACTGTAAGGATCTCCTGAAGTGTGTAAGCAGCACCGTAAGCTTCGAGCGCCCAAACTTCCATTTCTCCGAATCTCTGACCACCGAACTGAGCCTTACCGCCGAGTGGCTGCTGTGTTACCAGTGAGTAAGGACCAACTGAACGTGCGTGTATCTTATCGTCTACGAGGTGGTGGAGCTTCAGGTAGTACATATAACCGACTGTAACTCTGTTATCGAACTTCTCGCCTGTTCTTCCGTCATAAACAGTGAACTTGCCGTCCTCGCTCATGCTCAGAGCGTTAGGGTTGATGACCTCGTCCATTGTGTGGAGAGTGAACTCATCGTCCTTATGCTCCAGATAATTCTGCTGAGCCATTTTGAAGCATTCTCTGATGTCTGCCTCGTGAGCACCGTCGAATACAGGGGTCATTATCTTCCAGCCAAGAGCCTTTGCCGCCATACCAAGATGAACCTCAAGCACCTGACCAATGTTCATACGAGAAGGTACGCCCAATGGGTTAAGACAGATATCAAGCGGAGTACCGTCCTCAAGGAATGGCATATCCTCCTGTGGGAGTATTCTTGAAACGACACCCTTGTTACCGTGACGACCCGCCATTTTATCGCCCACAGAGATCTTTCTCTTCTGTGCGATGTAGCATCTAACGAGCATATTTACTCCAGGAGAAAGCTCGTCGCAGTTCTCTCTTGTGAATATCTTAACATCAATGATAGTACCGGCCTCGCCGTGAGGTACCTTAAGAGAATTATCTCTGACTTCTCTAGCCTTTTCGCCGAAGATAGCTCTCAGAAGTCTTTCCTCAGCTGTCAGCTCAGTTTCACCCTTAGGTGTTACCTTACCAACAAGTATATCTCCTGAGCGAACCTCTGCGCCTATTCTGATGATACCGTTCTCGTCCAGATCCTTAAGAGCGTCCTCGCCAACGTTAGGGATATCTCTTGTGATCTCCTCAGGTCCGAGCTTTGTATCTCTGGCTTCTGTCTCATATTCTTCAATATGGATAGAAGTGTACTTATCCTGCTTTACAAGGTTTTCGTTCAGAAGAACGGCGTCCTCGTAGTTGTAACCTTCCCAAGTCATGAAGCCGATAAGAGCGTTCTTACCAAGTGAAAGCTCACCGTTTGAGGTAGCAGGGCCGTCACCGATTATCTGATTAGCTTCAATTCTCTCGCCCTTATTGACGATAGGTCTCTGGTTTGTGCAAGTACCTGCGTTTGAACGCTTGAACTTAGTCAGCTCATAAGTTCTGAGCATACCGCTGTCCTCACGGATAACGATCTTGTCAGCGTCAACGCTCTCAACAACACCTGCGTTCTTAGAAACAACAGCAACGCCTGAATCAAGACAAGCCTTGTACTCCATACCGGTACCAACGATAGGAGACTCAGTCTTGAGCAGCGGCACAGCCTGTCTCTGCATGTTTGAACCCATGAGCGCACGGTTAGCGTCATCGTTCTCAAGGAATGGGATACAAGCAGTAGCCACAGAAACTACCATTTTAGGTGAAACGTCCATGAAGTCGATCTTCTCTCTCTCTATCTCGAGGATCTGATCTCTGTATCTGCCGTTTACCTTAGGTCTGGCAAACTTGTTATCCTCAGTAAGAGGCTCGTTTGCCTGAGCGACCATGTAGTTATCTTCAACGTCAGCCGTCATATAAACAACTTCGTCAGTTACAACGCCTGTTTCCTTGTCAACACGTCTGTAAGGAGCTTCGATAAAGCCGTACTCGTTTATCCTTGCGAAAGAAGCAAGGTAAGAGATAAGTCCGATGTTAGGACCTTCAGGCGTCTCGATAGGACACATTCTGCCGTAGTGAGTATAGTGAACGTCACGGACCTCAAATCCGGCACGGTCTCTTGAAAGACCGCCAGGGCCGAGGGCTGAAAGTCTTCTCTTATGAGTAAGCTCAGCCAGAGGGTTGTTCTGATCCATGAACTGTGACAGTGGAGAAGAACCGAAGAACTCTCTGATAGCCGCAGTGATAGGTCTTATATTGATAAGAGCTGTAGGAGTAACGACCTCAGTGCCCTGTGACTGAATGTTCATTCTCTCACGGATAACTCTTTCCATTCTTGTGAAACCGATCCTGAACTGGTTCTGAAGAAGCTCGCCTACTGAACGGATTCTTCTGTTGCCAAGATGGTCGATATCGTCAACAGTACCAACGCCCTCGCAAAGGTTGAGGAAGTAAGAAACCGTAGCGATAATATCATCGATAGTGATGTGCTTTGGAACGAGGTCGTCAGCCTTAAGTCTGATGTTCTCCTTAAGCTCTTCCTCATTCTCAGAATCTTCAAGAATTTCCTTGAGAGCCTTGAAAGATACCTTTTCGTTGATGCCAAGCTCAGTGCAGTCAAAATCAACATAAGCGTTGATGTCTACCATGCCGTTGCCTATGATCTTAACTTCGCACTCTTCAAGCTTTGTAACAGCCTCGCCTGTTGCGGAAGTAAGATGCTCCTTTACCTCAACGTCAACGTAAGCCTCCATAACACCTGCGGTCTCGATCTCCATAGCCTTATCAAAGCTGATAAGATCGCCAGCCTCAGCCATTACCTCGCCTGTCATAGGATTTACAACAGGTCTTGAAAGTCTGTGGCCTGAAAGTCTTGAACCAACGCCAAGCTTCTTGTTGTACTTATATCTGCCAAATCTTGAAAGATCGTATCTCTTAGCGTCAAAGAACAAGTTGTTCAGGTGAGTAACTGCAGAATCTACTGTAGGAGGCTCGCCCGGACGAAGCTTCTTGTAAACTTCAAGAAGAGCTTCCTCTCTGTTAGCAGTCTGATCCTTCTGCATGATAGTCTGAGTAAGTCTTTCATCAGGACCGAAAACTTCCTCGATCTCCTCGTTAGTACCAATACCGAGCGATCTCAGGAAAGTAGTAAGAGGGATCTTTCTGTTTTTATCGATTCTGACATAAACCACGTCGTTAGAATCCATTTCATATTCAAGCCAAGCGCCTCTGTTAGGGATAACAGTTGTCTTGAAAAGATCCTTACCGGTCTTGTCCTTATCAAAAGCGTAATAAACACCTGGTGAACGCACCAACTGAGAAACGATAACACGCTCTGCACCGTTGATAACAAAAGTTCCGCTGTCGGTCATTTTAGGGAAGTCACCCATAAATACCTCGGACTCCTTGATCTCGCCGGTCTCGGTATTGTTAAGTCTTGCAGTAACTCTCAGTGGCACTGCATAAGTTACATCTCTCGCCTTGCACTCTGCAACAGAATACTTAGCCTCTTCGTCGAAATGGTATCCAACAAAAGTCAGCTCCAGCGTACCATTATAATCAGTAATAGCTGAAACATCTCTGAAGACCTCCTTCAGACCTTCATCGAGGAACCACTGATAAGAGTTCTTCTGCACTTCAATAAGGTTAGGCATCTCCAGAACCTCATTGATCTTGGCAAAGCTCTTTCTCGTGTTCTTACCAAGTTTTACGTCCTTGACATTCACCATAGGCTCAATCACTCCTTAATTTATTTGGAAAATACATTTATATAATACTATATAACAATCGTATTCGCCAGTGGTTTTGGCGGTGTTTTCCATGATTTTCTGCACTCAAAAACGCATGAAATAGGTGGAAAACTCCATTATGATACAGTATACTATTATATAATATTAGCAAGCCCTTGTCAAGCATTTTAGCTTACACATCTCACCGATTTTCCCATTTTCTCCGATTTGAACAAAAATCGCACAATTCGACGCAGAAACTTCTACTATTACCAATGTGTTATCAAATCGTAAATTTTTCGTTTACTCACCTGCTTTTATCACCCCCCGCCTCATTACCTCCGCCCTGACCTACCCTTTATTTCATCACTATCTGCACCAACTTGTCTGCCATTACATAATAAATCCGATTTACTTGTCATATCCAACAAAAAATCACTTAACAAATTGTGCAAACAAATGATTTATGTTTTAATTTGGCAACATTTCTGCAATTGTTGCATTTTTTATGCAACAAAGCACCCCTTTTTCGGGATAAGTATAAGGGTATTATCCCAAATCGAATATCCTGCAAGGTAGCAGTGTATGAGGAAACATTTTGTCAACGTGAGTTAGGTGAACACGATGAGAGGTTCTGATCGCACAGAAAAGCACTTCCTGCACCTTGTTTGAAGCTTGAAAATTGAATAAAAATCGTACAAAACCACAATCTTACGGCAACGCAACAACCATGTAGGGGAGCGGCGC